>NZ_JBCIVJ010000036.1:0-27499 GCF_039409775.1 Phytobacter palmae
GAAAAATTCAAAGCCCTTTCAGCAGCTTCTCAACATACGCCGGCACCACTTCACTGGCGAGGCCATAATGCTTCTCTTCGAACTCACTACCTACCTGACTTGGTTCAAGGTTCAACTCAACGGTATGTGCACCGTGCAGTTTAGCCTCATGGACAAAACCGGCCGCCGGATAGACATGGCCGGAGGTTCCAATCGCGATAAACACATCGGCCATCGCGAGCGCATGATAAATCTCATCCATCCCGAGCGGCATCTCACCAAACCAGACCACATGCGGGCGTAGCGGCGCGGGAAACTGGCAGCAATGGCACTTGTCTTCCGGGGTCACATCCTGTGTCCACGTCAGCACCTGCCCGCTCTGCGAGCAGCGTACTTTCAGCAATTCTCCGTGCATATGGATGATATGGTGATTTCCGGCGCGTTCATGCAGGTTGTCGATATTCTGCGTCACCAGTAAAAAACGATCGCCGAGGATATCTTCCAGCTTTGCCAGCGCCAGATGCGCCGGGTTTGGCGCAATCTCCGGTAGCTGTAGCTGCTGACGACGCGCATTATAGAAAGCCTGCACCAGCTGTGGGTTGCGGGCGAAACCTTCCGGCGTTGCCACGTCTTCCACATGGTGTTCTTCCCACAGACCATCCGCAGCACGGAAGGTGCGTATACCTGATTCCGCGGAGATCCCCGCCCCCGTTAGTACCACTACTCTCGGTTTTTCCATCACTTCCGGCACCACCTGGTCTCTGAAAAAAATCCGCTGGCGTAAGCGCTCACGCAAACGGCGTTTGTTACGGCGAAAACAGCTGAGACGATGTGACCGACGAGACTGCATATCATCCTCTCAGAATTAATCAGTAAGATGGAGGAAAGCGGCACCACGCATGCCGCCAGCATCGCCGTGGCGAGCACGTTCAATGCGGGGTATCCGGGCCACCGGCAACAAGTGTGGCGGTAAACGCGCCGCCAGCAACGACGTCAGGGCAGAAAAATTCGATAAGCCACCACCGATAACCAGTAAATCCGGATCCACTATCGTCAGGATATTCCCAAGACACACCGCCAGCAAATCAGCATAGCGCTCAACATGGGCTTTCGCCTGCGCATCGCCCTGCTCCCAACGCGCGATAATTTCCGGGGACGATAAGGAGTGATGGTAGTAATGTTGATACAGCCAGGCAAAACCGCGCCCGGAAAGATAGTTTTCGATACAGCCCAGTTTGCCGCAACCGCAGCGCGTGAGTGGAAAATCAAAACCCATCAGCGCCATAGCATCGACCGGCAGGCGAATATGGCCAAACTCACCGGTAATATAACTGCGTCCTTTGAGGGTCTGGCCGTTAGCGACAATGCCACCGCCAACCCCGGTCCCCAGGATAAGCCCCATCACAATCGGATACTGGCGAAACTCATCATCCCATGCTTCGGAAAGGGCAAAACAGTTGGCGTCATTATCAAGGCGGACATCACGCGCGAGTCTGGCGCTTAAATCCTTGCGCAGCGGTTGACCACTGGCGGCCGGAACATTGGCGGCATAGAGGGTGCCATCAGCAGTTTCCGGCATGCCCGGAATACCGATGCCGACACTGCCCTGTCCGCCAAAGCGTGCATCAGCTTCGGCAACCAGCTGAGTGATAGTCGTTAAAAATGTCTCATAATTCTCTTTCGGTGTGGCGACGCGCTTTTCCCATTGCAAACGACGGGTATCGTCAAATACCCCCAGCGCTATCTTGCTTCCGCCGATATCAAATCCGTAATACATCGCCTCTCCTTTTTTACTTCTTATTATTGTCCGCTCAATACCCTCGCCGGATCGATATTGCTTGCCCGGCGCGCCGGATACCAGCTTGCCAACAGACTCAGCACCAGAGCAGTAACCAATACATACACCACATCCAGTGCGTGTAACTCCGACGGTAGAAAATCGATAAAGTAGATATCGCCGGATAAAAATTGATGACCAATGAGCTTCTCAATGATGCGGATTATCGCGGTCAGTTGCAGTGACGCAACCACACCGATCACCGCGCCGATCACGCTTCCCAGCAGGCCGGCCAGCAAGCCGTACCAGACGAAAATCGCCCGGATCAGGCCATCTTTCGCCCCTAATGTGCGTAGCACGGCGATATCGCTGCTCTTATCTTTTACCGCCATGACCAGCGTGGAGACAATATTGAAACAGGCTACGCCAATCACCAGCACCATCGCCAGATACATAATGGCGCGGATCATCTGAATATCGCGATACATATAGCCGTACTTACCGATCCAGCTTTTAATATAGACATAGCTGTTGGTGACTTCACCAGCGCTTCGCACCAGCGTGTTCGCGTTAAAGACATCTTTCACCTTAATGGCAATGCCCGTAACGCTGCTGCCCATATCCAGATATTGCTGCGCATCTTCCATCGGGATCATCGCAAACGCATGGTCGAGCTGACCGCTCAATTGCAATACGCCGGTAATGTGTAGTCTGACGCGTTTTGGTTGCAACAGTTTGTGGTCGGTGTCGGAATTGGGGATCATTATCGAGATCCAATCGCCCTGTTTCACGTTCAGCGCATCCGCGACACCTTTACCAAGGATTATCTGCTGCTCACCGGGTTTAAAATTGCGCCAGGCGTCGGCCTGCACAAAATTGGGTAACGCGCTCAGACGGGATTCCTGTTCAGGGTTTACCCCTTTCACCTGAATCGCTCGCAAATTGGTGCCGCTCTCCACAAGGCCGGTGAAATTAATATAGGGTGCCGCGGCGACGATACCAGGCACTTTTTCCACTTTTGCCAGCGCGTCGTTCCAGTTATTCCACGGCTGATTCACCGGCTCGATTTCGCCATGCGGCACAACCGCCAGAATACGGTTATTGAGCTCGCGTTCGAAGCCGTTCATGGCACTGAGCCCCACGATCAACACCGCAACGCCAAGCGAAATACCCACCGTGGAGATGACGGAAATCAGCGAAACCATCCCGCTGCGGCGGCGGCCACGGCTAAAACGCAGGCCAATTAGTAATGACAGAGGAGACGCCATCACTCAGCCCCCATCAGGGTCATTTCAGTACTCAGGCGACCATCGCGCATCTCCAGCTGGCGGCTCATCCGTTTCGCCAGTTGCAGATCATGTGTGACCACCAGAAAAGCAGTGCCCTGCGACGCATTCAGTTCTCCCAGCAACTGGAAGATACTGTCCGCATTACGGGCATCCAGATTACCTGTCGGCTCATCTGCCAGCACCAGACGCGGGTTATTTACCAGCGCACGGGCAATGGCCACACGCTGACGCTCGCCGCCTGATAGCTCTGAGGGGCGATGGCTGGCGCGATGCTCAAGTCCCACCGCCCGCAGCATTTCCCGCGCCCGGACATCAATTTCTGCCGCTTTGTGCTTACCAATGAGCAGCGGCATAGCCACGTTTTCCAGCGCAGTAAAATCGGGCAGCAGGTGGTGAAACTGATAGATAAAACCCAGCTCGCGGTTGCGTAACTCCGCTTTCGCCGCAGAGGAGAGTTTACTCAGCTGTTGATTATCGAAGGTCACTTCGCCTGAAGTCGGGGTATCCAGTCCGCCCAACAGATGCAGGAGCGTACTTTTACCGGAACCGGAGCTGCCGACAATCGCCATCAGCTCACCTTCACCCACGCTAAAACTCACATCGTGCAATACGTCGGTTTGCACTTTCCCTTCCTGATAGCGTTTGCACAGGTTGTCGCATTGCAACAGGATTTTATTCATAACGTAAAGCCTCAGCGGGTTGAGTGGCGGCAGCGCGCCAGGAAGGATAAAGCGTAGAGAGCAGCGCGATGGCCATTGCCACCAGCGCAATAACAACAACCTGTAACGGCTCGATGGCCACTGGCAGTGCGGCGCCATCAAGGAACGCACCGATGACTGGCATCAGATTATTCAACTGGCTGGCCAGCAACGCGCCAAGCGCGGCTCCCAGCAGCGCGCCAATAATACCAGCACTTGCGCCCTGCACCATAAAGACCGCCATGATCTGACGCGGGGTCAATCCCTGGGTTTGCAGAATCGCCACCTCGCCCTGTTTTTCCATTACCATCAGGCCAAGGGAGGTAATAATATTGAAAGCCGCCACCGCAATAATCAGGCTTAGCAGCAGCCCCATCATATTTTTCTCCATACGTACGGCCTGGAATAGCTCACCTTTTCGCTCGCGCCAGTCTTGCCATTTGGTCCCTTTCGGCAGCGCCTGTTGGCTCAGAACATCGACCTGTAGAGGTGCATTCAGCCATAAACGCCAGCCGGTAATATTGCCTGCGGGATAGCGCATCAGACGAGACGCATCCTGAATATTGACCAGCATCTGGTAGTCATCCACTTCACTGCTGGCAGCGAAGGTCCCGACTACGGTAAACAGACGTTGGCTGGGCAAACGGCCCATCGGCGTAAACTGGCTGGCAGATGGCACCATGACGCGAATCTGATCGCCGCGGTTGACCCCAAGTTGCCCGGCAAGGCCTTCGCCGAGAATGACATTGTACTGCCCGGCTTCCAGTGAAGATTGCTGTACGTTGACCAGGTACGGGGTGAGCGGATCTTTTTGCGCCGGATCGATCCCCAGCATGACCCCCACAGCCACGCTGCGTGCACTCTGGAGAACGACATCGCCGGTACTCAATGGCGCAATACGATTTACGCCCTGCAAGTTGAGCGCGCTGGCAGGTAATTGCTCAGGGTTGATCGAGCCATTTTGCGCAGTAATGACCGCCTGCGGCATCAGCCCCAGGATATTATTTTGCAGTTCGCGCTCAAAGCCATTCATCACTGACAGCACAGTCACCAGCGCCATTACGCCAAGCGTGATGCCAATGGTCGACAGCCAGGAAACGAAACGACCGAAGCGGTCGGCTGCGCGCCCACGCATATAGCGCAGGCCGATAAAGAGAGTGACAGGCTGGTACATGAAATCCGTCTGGTTGCTGTTAGCAGACTCCGAAGTATATAAGCGAAAGCGTAGAGCGTAAATGAGTGAAACAGTAAGCGGACGTCTCAGAGGAGAGGAAAAAATCCGAGAAATCAAATTACTAGTTGCGCGACTTTTACGCGCTTCGCGTCCCGTAGCGGTATCGTTTTATGACTCACCGCCTGATATTTATCCGAAAAGGGAGGAAATACAGACTGTTTCCCATTACACCCCGCAGCGACGCCATCAGGATAAACGCCGAACTTTGTAATACAAACGGCGAAAGATGATGAAAAAAAAGACTCTATGGATAAATCAAATCAAGGGATTATGTATCTGTCTGGTAGTTATCTATCACTCGGTAATTACGTTTTACCCGCATCTCACCACATTTAGCCACGCGTGGTCAGAAACGCTCGCAAAGTGCTGGATCTACTTTAATCTTTACCTTGCCCCCTTCCGCATGCCAGTTTTCTTTTTTCTCTCAGGCTACCTGATTCGACGCTACATTGATGAGGTGACCTGGAAAGAGGCGATCGACAAGCGGATCTGGAGCATCTTTTATGTGCTTATACTTTGGGGCGTACTGCAATGGCTGGCGCTCAGCCACATCAATGACTGGCTGGCACCCACGCGCGATTTAAACGGTGCAGCTAACGCCGCCTATGCAGATACCCCCGCTGCGTTTATTAAAGGGATGCTCACCGCCAGTACCAGCCTGTGGTATCTCTACGCACTGGTGGTCTATTTTATTCTGTGCAAATTACTGAGCCGCTGGGCGCTTGCTGCGCTCGCCGCCATGGCGCTGCTCAGCGTAGCGATTAACTTTTTGGCCTCCCCCTGGTGGGGTATGAACAGCGTACTGCGCAACATGATCTATTACAGCATGGGGGCATGGTTTGGCGGCGCTATTCTGGATGCGATTCAACGTTTCTCTTTTCGTCGTTACGCTGTCTGGCTGGCTGGGGCGTTACTTGCTGCGGTGGCGCTATGGTTTTTAAATGTTCCCCTACCCCTTAGCCTGCTGTCGGTAGTGCTGATTTTGCGTCTGTTCCAGACGCTGGAAGAACGCATTGGTTCAGGCGAAAACGCTTTGCTGAATATTGTGGGCAGCAATACGCTTGCCATCTACACCACCCATCGCATTCTGATTGAAGCGCTCAGTCTGGCTTTGTTGACCCCGATGAATGACGGGCGCTGGTCACCCGCCTTCGAGCTGACCATCGTGTTACTTTATCCGTTCTGTAGTCTCGTTATCTGTACCCTGGCTGGCTTGTGTATACGGAAACTATCCTCGGCGATTTTTGCCGATCTGTTTTTCACTCCACCCGCAAAATTGACCACACCACTGCAAGCTCGATAAGCGCGAGTCTTGAGGTTGGCGAATAGTGCACAATCGCGGATAATAAAGGGATTGCGTATCAGTGATATGCCCCCATAACAAGGGGCATATCCATAAGAGACCCAGACTCTATCTATGCCTGAACAATACCGTTATTCTCTGCCCGCCAAAGCTGGCGAGCAACGCCAGCTTGGTGAACTGACTGGTGCTGCCTGCGCGACTGAAGTCGCGGAAATCATTGAGCGACATAAAGGCCCAGTAGTACTGATTACGCCGGATATGCAAAATGCCCTGCGTCTGCATGACGAAATCATTCAATTCACCGACAATCTGGTGATGAACCTTGCTGACTGGGAGACGCTGCCGTATGACAGCTTCTCGCCGCATCAGGAAATTATCTCCTCCCGTCTCTCCACACTCTACCAGTTGCCCTCTATGCAACGTGGTGTGCTGATTGTATCGGTGAATACATTGATGCAGCGCGTCTGCCCACACAGCTATTTACACGGGCACGCTTTGGTCATGAAAAAAGGTCAGCGTCTGTCCCGTGACGCGCTACGCGCACAGCTGGACAGCGCGGGGTATCGCCATGTTGATCAGGTTATGGAACACGGTGAGTATGCTACCCGTGGGGCGCTGCTGGATCTCTTCCCGATGGGCAGCGCGCAACCTTACCGCCTTGATTTCTTCGATGATGAAATTGACAGTCTTCGCCTGTTCGATGCGGACAGCCAGCGTACGCTGGAAGAGGTCGAGGCCATTAATTTACTGCCTGCACATGAATTTCCGACGGATAAAACCGCTATTGAGCTGTTTCGCAGCCAGTGGCGCGATAAATTCGACGTTAAGCGCGATGCCGAACATATCTATCAACAGGTGAGTAAAGGCACGTTGCCAACCGGTATTGAATACTGGCAGCCCCTGTTTTTCAGTGAGCCATTGCCGTCGTTGTTTAGCTATCTGCCGGACAATACGCTGCTCATCAACACGGGCGATCTGGAAAACAGCGCGGAACGCTTTAGCCAGGAGACCCGGGCGCGCTTCGAAAATCGTGGCGTGGACCCGATGCGTCCCTTGCTGGCGCCAGAATTGCTGTGGCTGCGGGTAGATGAACTGTTCAGCGAACTTAAACGCTGGCCGCGCGTACAACTCAAAACCGAAAACCTGGCGGATAAAGCCGCCAATGTGAACCTCGGTTATCGGACATTACCGGATCTGGCCGTTCAGGCACAGCAAAAAGCACCGCTGGATAACTTGCGCAAATTCCTTGAATCCTTTAGCGGGCCGGTCATATTTTCGGTCGAGAGTGAGGGGCGTCGCGAAGCGCTGGGAGAATTACTCTCACGCATCAAGGTTGCGCCGAAGCGCATAACCCGACTGGATGACGCGCAAGATGCCGGGCGCTATCTGATCATTGGTTCGGCTGAACATGGCTTTATCGACACGCTCCGTAACCGGGCGTTGATTTGTGAAAGCGATCTTCTGGGCGAGCGCGTTGCCCGCCGCCGCCAGGATACGCGCCGCACGATTAACCCCGATACGCTGATTCGCAACCTCGCTGAACTGCATCTTGGCCAGCCGGTGGTGCACCTGGAACATGGGGTTGGACGCTATGCGGGGATGACCACGCTTGAAGCGGGCGGCATTAAAGGCGAATACCTGATGCTGACTTATGCCGGGGATGCCAAACTCTACGTACCGGTGTCGTCGTTGCATCTGATTAGCCGCTATGCCGGAGGCGCAGAGGAGAATGCCCCGCTGCATAAACTGGGCGGCGATGCCTGGGCGCGTGCGCGGCAAAAAGCGGCTGAGAAAGTCAGGGATGTCGCAGCGGAATTGCTGGATATCTACGCCCAACGCGCGGCGAAGTCTGGTTTTGCCTTTAAGCACGATCGCGAACAGTACCAACTTTTCTGC
Organism: Phytobacter palmae; assembly: GCF_039409775.1. NCBI lineage: Bacteria > Pseudomonadati > Pseudomonadota > Gammaproteobacteria > Enterobacterales > Enterobacteriaceae > Phytobacter > Phytobacter palmae. The sequence goes on from NZ_JBCIVJ010000036.1 coordinate 8,177, forward strand.
GATAGCTTCCCGTTTGAAACCACGCCAGATCAGGCACAGGCCATTAACGCAGTGTTGAGTGACATGTGCCAGCCGCTGGCTATGGACCGCCTGGTCTGCGGCGATGTCGGCTTCGGTAAAACCGAAGTGGCAATGCGCGCCGCCTTCCTTGCCGTCGAAAATAACAAGCAGGTAGCTGTGCTGGTGCCCACTACCCTGCTCGCTCAACAGCATTTCGACAATTTCCGCGACCGCTTCGCCAACTGGCCAGTGCGTGTGGAGATGCTCTCACGTTTTCGCAGCGCAAAAGAGCAGACACAGGTGCTGGAGCAGGCGGCTGAGGGCAAAATCGATATTCTTATCGGTACCCATAAGCTGCTGCAAAACGACGTGAAGTGGAAAGACCTGGGACTTCTGATTGTCGATGAAGAACACCGCTTTGGCGTGCGTCATAAAGAGCGGATTAAAGCGATGCGAGCTGACGTTGATATCCTCACGCTCACTGCGACGCCAATTCCGCGTACCCTCAATATGGCCATGAGCGGTATGCGCGATCTGTCGATCATCGCAACGCCTCCCGCGCGCCGACTGGCTGTGAAAACATTCGTTCGTGAATACGACAGCCTGGTCGTGCGCGAGGCGATACTGCGTGAGGTTCTGCGTGGCGGGCAGGTTTACTACCTGTACAATGACGTCGAAAACATTCAGAAAGCTGCCGACAGACTGGCAGAACTGGTTCCGGAAGCGCGTATCGCCATCGGCCACGGGCAGATGCGTGAACGTGAACTGGAACGGGTCATGAATGATTTCCACCACCAACGTTTTAATGTGCTGGTCTGTACCACGATAATCGAGACCGGGATCGACATTCCGACGGCAAATACGATCATTATTGAACGTGCCGATCACTTTGGTCTGGCGCAGCTCCACCAGCTACGTGGGCGCGTGGGCCGTTCGCACCACCAGGCCTATGCCTGGTTACTGACGCCACATCCGAAAGCGATGACCACCGATGCGCAAAAACGCCTCGAAGCGATTGCCTCACTGGAAGATTTAGGCGCGGGTTTCGCCCTCGCCACCCACGATCTGGAAATCCGTGGGGCCGGCGAACTGTTGGGCGAAGATCAGAGCGGTTCAATGGAAACCATTGGCTTTTCGCTGTATATGGAGCTGCTGGAAAATGCGGTTGATGCCCTCAAAGCCGGACGTGAGCCATCGCTTGAAGATCTCACCAGCCAGCAAACGGAAGTCGAACTGCGCATGCCTTCCCTTTTGCCGGATGATTTTATTCCCGACGTCAATACTCGCCTCTCTTTCTACAAGCGCATTGCCAGTGCGAAGAGCGAAAACGAGCTCGATGAGATTAAAGTGGAGTTGATTGACCGCTTTGGTCTGCTGCCTGACGCCGCACGAAATCTGCTCGATATTGCGCGGCTGCGTCAACAGGCGCAGAAACTGGGGATCCGTAAGCTTGAAGGGAATGAAAAAGGCGGCACGATTGAGTTCAATGAAAAAAACCATGTGAATCCCGCATGGCTTATCGGCCTGTTGCAAAAACAGCCGAAACATTTCCGCCTCGATGGCCCGACACGCCTCAAATTCTTCCAGGAGTTGACGGAGCGTAAAACCCGCATGGATTGGGTGCGCAACTTCATGAAACAGCTGGAAGAAAACGCGATCGCATAATGCTCTGCGGGCCAGTTACCTGCGCTGGCCCGTTTATTTTCGTGAAATATTTACAAACATTTTGCACTCTTCCAGGACTTCCCGACATTCCCTCCCGCCATAATTCCATGATCGATACCTGACAAAATAACCTTATTATTTACATGGATTATAGTAATGCTTAATCACTCCCGTTTTGTCCTCTGGGCGATTTTCCTCACCGCCACGCTAGTCTTGCCGGCGAGCGCAAATACCTGGCCTTTACCACCCGATGGTAGCCGATTGGTGGGTGAAAACCGTTATCACGTAGTGGAAAATGATGGCGGCTCGCTGGAGGCGATTGCCAGGAAATACAATGTCGGTTTCCTGGCTCTGTTGCAGGCGAATCCCGGCGTCGACCCTTATGTTCCGCGCGCAGGAAATGTGCTGACGATCCCGCTGCAAACCCTGTTACCCGACGTGCCGCGAGAAGGTATTGTCATCAATCTGGCCGAACTGCGTCTCTATTATTACCCGCCGGGAAAAAACGAAGTAACCGTCTACCCTATCGGAATAGGACAACTGGGTGGCGATACATTGACGCCTACGATGGTAACGACCGTTTCCGATAAACGGGCTAATCCTACCTGGACGCCAACTGCAAATATTCGCGCGCGTTATAAAGCTCAGGGGATAGATTTACCGGCGGTTGTTCCTGCCGGGCCGGAGAACCCGATGGGCCACCATGCCATCCGTCTTGCCGCCTACGGTGGCGTCTATCTGATTCATGGAACTAACGCCGATTTTGGCATTGGTATGCGTGTGAGCTCTGGCTGTATTCGCCTGCGTGATAACGACATTGCCACCTTGTTCAGGGTTATCACCCCCGGTACGCGCGTGAATATTATCAATACGCCGATAAAAGCCTCGGTTGAACCCGACGGCACACGACTTGTAGAAGTTCATCAACCGCTGTCAAAATCCATTGACGACGACCCGAAGACACTACCGATTATGCTTGATGCCACTATGCAGGCCTTCAAAGACTCAACGCAAAGCGCAAGCGATGTGTTTGAACGTGCGATGGAAGTGCGTTCCGGCATGCCGGTCGATGTCACCCTCCACGGCGGTGTGCTGCAACAAAACCTTTAATTCCCGGGTAATAAAAAGGCCTCGCAGTTGCGAGGCCTTTTTTATGAGGGTTAATTCAGTGGCTTACTTATTTGTACAGCACTGCGGTGCCGTGCAGGATATCAGAACCGGTCACAGAGGTAATGCGGAAAGATTTTGCGCCCATCTCATCAGCTTTTTGAGCCAGTTGATCTTCAACGGAAGAGAGGTTGGCACCTGCAGAAGTACCAATGATACCGACTTGCTGCTGACCTGCCGGAGCAGACTGGACTTCAACAGCAGCGAAGCTTGCAAAAGAGAGTGAGCTCAGTACGGCAGCGGCAAACAGAGTTTTAACGTTTTTCATGATTTTGATCCTGTAGCAGATGAAAGAAGCGTCGTAAGTATTAACTTAACGATCGATAGACAAATGATAAGTGTGATCTGGGTCACGCGTCAACACATTTTAATAACGAACGTTAATTAAATTAATAAACTCATATTTATCATATAGATATAATTTATTAATTTGTGCTATTTTGCCTCTGGCGTCTGACAGCATTTATTTTTATAATGATTGTTCAACAAACCAACAAAGGTTGAACGGCACTATGACCAGTGAAGTCACTAGTATGAAAAAAAGCCGTGGCCGACCGAAAGTGTTCGACAGGGAAGTGGCGCTTGATAAGGCCATGGCATTATTCTGGCAACATGGCTACGAAGCCACGTCATTATCAGATCTCGTAGAGGCAACGGGCGCGAAAGCCCCTACGCTGTATGCGGAATTTACGAATAAAGAAGGCCTGTTCCGCGCAGTGCTGGATCGCTATATCTCGCTTTTTGCAGCAAAACATGAAGCCCAGCTGTTATGCGACGATAAACCGCTGGCGCAGGCATTAACAGATTACTTCACGGCGGTGACAAACTGCTTTACCAGCACAGATACTCCGGCTGGCTGTTTTCTGATTAATACTTCCGCGACGCTGGCCGCATCGTCGCAGGCGATTGCGGAGACCATTAAGTCACGCCATGCGCAGCAGGAACAGATGTTGCTCAAATTTTTGTTACAACGTCAGCAGCGAGGGGAAATTCCCTCTCATGCAAATGTTCAGGAACTGGCGCAGTTTTTAAGCTGTATTTTGCAGGGGATGTCTATCAGCGCCCGGGAAGGGGCAAGCCGTGAGAAATTACTGCAAATTTCCGCAACGACATTACGTTTGTGGCCACAACTGACCACCTCCTGATTCGTCTCCATTAGCAATAATTATCGTTTTCACCTATTATATTAATAGGTGAAAACATCATGCCATTTTTGCCGCTTTGCTAAGATTAAACAGTAATTATTTCGCTGCTAACCATTAGTCGAAAAAGAACGATAAACGTCAGGATGACGACAAAGCGAACAGTTTGCTCTCCCCTGCACAACATTATTGTATCTATGGAATTTGGCCACTTTTGCTGACTATTCACATTCAGAAGGAAAATGGAGATGATTTTGCTATTACCATTACTTAAAGTGCTAATAGTAATTACATTGTTATTTGGACTCTGGGTTGTATGTGGTGGTTCTGTGTTATTCGCTTTTATCTCGGTTGTCATTACCGGCTTTCTGCTCTATCGGCAACAAGATCTTATCTGAATCCCCCAAATCGCCTGTAAAAAAGGCTCCTCAGCCTGAGCAATTGAGGAGCCAATGGGTACAGTACTGCTATTTTAGGCTTTGTTATTCAAAATAAGCTGACCGTTGTCATCCAGTGGGATCTGGGTGCCAGGATCTTTATCCATGCGGATTTTCCCTTGCTGGTCGCCAATTTTATAGGTGACGTCATACCCCAGCATTTTTTCCGATTTGTCATACACCGTTTTACAACGTTGCTCAGTCGTGGTGTAAGTGTCTCTTGCCTGCATTTCGCCCTGGACCTGATTACCGGCGTAGCCACCGCCCAGCGCGCCGACGACCGTAGCAACATCGCGACCACGACCACCGCCGAACTGATGACCGATCACCCCACCAGCAACAGCACCCAGTACTGAACCGGTCAGGCGATTTTCATCCTGAACCGGACGGCGATGCGTCAGCGTGACATTACGACACTCCTGACGCGGTGTTTTAATGGATTCTTTGATTGGCGTGGCGGAAACCACCTGCGCATACTGCGGCCCGCGATTGAAGACATTCATACTTGCAACCGCTGCGACACCCAGAGCAGCGGCCACGCCAATACCGATACCCGCTAACATTGACTTATTCACAGGATTTCCTCCCTGGTTTGCTATTCGTAACAATTTTGCAACTTGGGAGGATACTAAGCCAATCGGAATGAGCGGAAAAAAAGTGAAATAAGGCAGGGGAATGACATGATTCGGAGTTATCCGAGCATATACTGGCGATATGACAGAATGATGTACTGCTCTCCTGAAATGTGACACAGGAGAGCAGCGGGCCCTCTTAGTGCAGCTTCAGGCGCGGGCGAATCACACGGTTAATACTGCCGACCAACATCATTAGTCCCGTCTTGAAGTAACCATGCAGCGCAATCTGGTGCATACGATACAGTGAGATATAAACAAAGCGCGCAATACGCCCTTCAATCATCATTGATCCGCGCATCAGGTTACCCATCAGGCTACCCACGGTGGAGAAGTTGGAGAGTGAGACCAGCGAACCATGATCTTTATAGACATAGGGCTTCGTTGGTTTACCTTTCATCTGCGCAAGGATGTTATGCAGCGCGAGGGTGGCCATCTGGTGTGCAGCCTGAGCGCGCGGTGGCACAAAGCCCCCCTCAGGACGAGCACATGAGGCGCAGTCGCCAATGGCATAAATATCCGCATCACGTGTAGTTTGCAGGGTCGGCTCAACCACCAGCTGGTTGATACGGTTCGTTTCCAGACCGCCAATCTCTTTCATAAAGTCCGGCGCTTTAATACCCGCCGCCCAGACCATCAGATCGGCTTTAATGTATTCACCTTCTTTGGTATGAAGACCGCCTTCATCGGCGCTGGTAACCATCGTCTGAGTCAGAACGCGCACACCCATTTTGGTCAGTTCATTGTGCGCTGCCCCGGAAATACGTGGCGGCAGTGCGGGCAGAATGCGTTCGCCTGCTTCCACCAGAGTGACGTTCAGCGCTTCATTGGTCAGCCCTTTATAACCGTAACTGTGTAGCTGTTTCACCGCGTTATGTAGCTCGGCGGACAGCTCTACACCCGTAGCCCCACCGCCAACGATAGCGATGTTCACTTTGCCGTTCGCCCCCAGGCTGGCAGAGTATTTCAGGAACAGGTTCAGCATCTCCTGGTGGAAACGGCGCGCCTGATGCGGATTATCGAGGAAAATGCAGTGCTCTTTTACGCCTGGGGTATTGAAGTCATTTGACGTACTGCCTAACGCCATCACCAGTGTGTCGTACGCCAGCTTACGTTCAGGAACCAGCAGTTCACCTTTCTCGTCACGCAACTCCGCCAGGGTAATAGTCTTCGCTTCACGATTGATATCAACCACGGAGCCCAACTGGAACTGGAAATGGTGATTCCGGGCATGCGCCAGGTAGCTCAGCGCATCGACGCCTTCATCCAGCGATCCTGTTGCCACTTCGTGCAGCAACGGTTTCCACAGGTGGCTATGGTTGCGATCCACCAGCGTAACCTTTGCTTTCTTACCGCGGCCCAATTTTTTACCCAACTGTGTCGCCAGTTCAAGCCCGCCGGCACCACCGCCAACAATCACAATTTTCTTCAATGGTGTAGTCAACGTGACCCCCTCAAAATTATTAACCAATTGTTAATTAAAAGTTATAAACATAACTCTTAATTAACAACAAGTTACATCACGAAAACCAAATTATGTCAGTGAGAATAACATGAACGGTGCATTGGTCATACCAAAATTGATATGCATCAAGTTTTGATGCCTAAAAGATGAACAAGTGTAGCTGCTATGAAACAAGCTGGTCGAAAACGTGAGCTAAAACCTGTGAGTGAAGGGAACAAAAAAAGCCCGACGGGTGTCGGGCTGAGAGGATTAACCAAGTGTTTTAAAAGCCTTAATTCGCTGCAGGTGCGGCGAGATATTTTTAAATTTGTGCGTCTGCTCTTCGTCCCAGACAATTTCATAGTAATGGTGCAGAACATCAGACGAACGTTGACTATCCAGCGCTTCATCCCGGCGAGAGAGGATTGCCAGGCAACGATCGCGATTTTTCTCGCGAAAATTCGACACACATTTTGTGGCAATGTCGAGGTACTCTTCCGGTCGGTCGATCTTGCCTTCCATGTTCTCAAAGGGGAACAGGTTAGGATTGAACATGACCTGCCGAATGTCGCACAGGAAACCAATGCGCTCCGCCCAGTATCCTCCCAGCCCCACGCCGCAAATGAGCGGCCGTTCATCCACGTTGAGCTGCAGCATTTTGTCCACCTCTTTTAACAAATGCTGCATATCATGCTTCGGATGACGCGTGCTGTAACTGATCAACCGGACATCCGGGTCGATAAATTGCAGTTGCAGTACCTTCTCATGATTTCCCGGACTGTTTGAGTCAAAACCGTGCAAATAGATGATCATTGTATCCTCACCCTACTCCAGTGCCCCGCCCGCAAAGGCTCACTGAGCCGCTTTGTGCTCCTGCCACCGCGCGTGAAGTTGCTCCAGTTCACGGTTGACGGCCTTCCAGCGTACAGAACTCAGCAATTCCTGACGGGAAAATGAACCTTTATGATACAATTTCGTAACACGCTCTGCTTTGATCGGCGACAGGTTATCCAATACACTCACTGCGCCCTTACGATTATTACAGACCAGGATCATATCGCAACCTGCGTCCAGCGATGCCTGGCCACGCTCGGCATAGCTACCCATGATTGCCGCGCCTTCCATCGATAAATCGTCGGAAAAAATCACGCCATCGAAATTGAGCTCGCCGCGCAGCACGGTTTTCAGCCAGTAGGGCGAGCCGCTGGCAGGGCGAGAGTCCACATCCGTATAAATAACGTGCGCAGGCATGATCGCATCCAGCTTGCCCTGTTCTATCAGCGTGCGGAACACCGCCATATCCTTGCTGCGAATCTCCGTGTGAGCACGCGGATCTCGTGGAGTCTCTTTATGTGAATCGGCCGTCACGGCGCCGTGCCCCGGGAAATGCTTACCGGTGGTTTTCATGCCCGCACTGTGCATGCCATCGATAAAACGCCCTGCGATGGAGAGCGCTTTTACCGGATCCTCGTGATAGGAGCGTTCGCCAATCGCGGCGCTGATATGTCCCACATCAAGCACGGGCGCGAAACTGATGTCGATATCCATCGCGATCATCTCGCTTGCCATCAGCCAGCCCGCCTCTTCTGCCACTCTGCCGCCCTCTTCCATCCCCAGCAAGGCCGCAAAGGATTGGGCTGCCGGCAGGTGGGTAAAACCTTCACGAAAGCGCTGAACCCGACCACCTTCCTGATCGACAGCGACCACAAGGCGATGACGTGATGCGGCACGAATCTGGCGGACCAGTTCGCGCAACTGCGCCGGATCGTGATAATTGCGGGTAAACAGAATCAGGCCCCCCACCAGCGGATGCGCCAGAATTTCGCGCTCTTCCGCATCCAGTTCGTAGCCTTGCACATCTAACATGACCGGACCCACACTCATCTCTCTTTTCCTTTCATCTTTAACTGGCGCCATGCGGCATCAGCCAGCGTTATAAATTGTCTATCGCCCGTCTGCTGCCAGCGGCATTCAAACCAGCCCGCCATCAGCATCGCTATCCACGGACGCCAGCGCAGGACCTGACGCCATAAACGCGTTTCATCCAGCATGGCGCAACGTGCATATTCAGCCACCAGTTCACGCCGCTGATGCTCGCTCCCGGTCCAGACGCCTGCCAGTTCCATCGCGATATCACCATCACCGGCATACTCCCAGTCGATCAAACGTAGCCCGTCATGGCTGTGCACCAGGTTGCCCGCATGAACATCCATATGTAATGGAGCCAGCCGCAAGGGTACCGGCTCGCCCTCTTTCCTGCGTAATTTTAATTGCTGCAGCCAGAATAATGTACGGCGTGACGGCAAACACTGCTGCCAGTACGCCTCCAGCAAAGGCAGCAGGTTAAGACGCCAGCCAAAGGGGGCGCAGCGATGCAGATCATACAGTAAGACCGCCAGGTTATGGCTGGCCGGCAAACTGCTTTGCAGGACGCCAGGAATATAGTCAATGACCATCCACCCTTTACCGAAGAAGCGTGGTTGCGGCGCAATGCGGCGCGGTAATCGTTTAAGCGCGCGATACTGACGCAAAAAGGGTGACGATGCCGCCTGGTGCTGCTGACGTAAAATCAGGCAGTGATGGCCGTTACTGATAAGACAACTCCCGCCACTCAGGCCAGTAACCTGACCGTCGACGGGAGCATAATGCGGGAAATAGCGTGACAGCAGCGCGTCACGCGTAAGATTATTGTTGCTGAACCGCACCTTTACCCGACCAGACAATTTCGCCAGTCTGCACCAGCATGAGTTGCATTTGCAGTGTCGGCGCGTTGGCGTTGCCTGTCGCGCTGGAATACAGCACGTACTGGGCTCCTACATTGCGGGCAATACCAATAGCTTTGCTGCGCGTACCGAGACTATCCTGCGGCGACAGGCCCAGTTGCTGCTTGGCAATTGCCAGCTGTTGCGCCGAAACCAGGGTAAATTTGCCATTGTTGGTCAACGCGTTACGCAGGGTTTCGGTCGCTTCACTGGTTTTCACCGAACCGTTAGTCCGGTTGTTCACGCTGTCAACGAGCAGAACGTTACCTGCTGAGGCTCCGCTCGCCTGCAACATTTTACCCATCATCGGCTGTACGGCGCTGTTCCAGTCGTAGTGACGTTCACGCGGTGTCGGCTGTGTCGTTTGATCAGGATGTTCGATTGGCCCTGGTTGCTCCGGGATCGACGGCACAGACGGCACCGTCGGTACTGGTTGCGACGGCTGTGGTTGCGGCGGAACAGGCTGCTGCGGCGTTGGATTCGCTTGTTCAACCGGCGCGGGTTCTTGCTCGCCACGGGTAATACACCCAGAAAGGATAACCGCTACTGTGGTCAGTAGCGCGAAACGTCCTAATGTTTTAATCAATTTTCACCCCTTATAGATAGAGATAAAGTCTGACCTTGTGCGCACCCAGGAAATTTGCATTTCCATAAAGTGTGACAGCGGAGTGCGCCGGGATCGTGACCCTACGCGGTTCTTCGAGCGGGTGCATTTCCAGGCCTCTGGCGTCGTACCAGTAAAAACGGTAATTGATGGTTACCGGCTGCGCGCGTTCATTGAACAGACGAGACGAAGCAGAGGGCTGGATTTCTTGCGTGCTCAGCGTGGGGGATTCAGCGGTAATACCTGCGGCCAGAACATTGGCTTCCATCACCAGCGTTTGATCGTTAGCCACCGGGATCGCAGGACGCGAGCCACAACCGACTAATGTCAGGGCTGTCACCAGAAGTGCAACGCGTCCGTTGATCATATCACTCGCCTTTATGTGCCAGCATTGGGCCTAAGGGGCGACCACCCAACAGATGCATATGGATATGCCAGACTTCCTGTCCACCGTGACGGTTACAGTTCATGATCAGGCGATAACCATCTTCCGCAATCCCCTCAGCGCGGGCAATTTTCGCCGCTACGGTCATCATACGCCCCATAGCCTGTTCATGCGCTTCGGTAATATCATTAGCCGTTGGAATGAGGATATTTGGCACAATCAGTACATGCGTTGGCGCCTGAGGAGAGATATCACGGAAAGCGGTAACTAATTCATCCTGATAGACGATGTCCGACGGAATTTCACGACGGATAATCTTACTGAAAATGGTTTCTTCGGCCATGACGTTTTCCTTGTTTATACGCGCGGGCGAAACCGCCCCATCACGAGATACAGTGTAGAGTATGAGCGAGATTCTTCGGCTGTTTCAACTATAACGCTCTTTTTCTTCAAGATTTCACCACCAGCTGGTGGCGTTATAACCAACCCCTACGTATAAGCCCTTTAAATCACTTACTCAGACATGAATATTACATCTGTTTACATTGCAATTTTGAATGCGTATATTTCGCATTTGCATTTTCATGCGCATTTATTAATTGAAAATACAAAACAGACCGGGCGCTGACAACGTATCGCGAACCGGACGATCCTGTTAACACACCATTAAGGGTTAATAATGTCTTTCGCCATTAACGCCGGGAATGATCAGCATTCACTTGCCTGTGCGCCATCATTACTGGCTGTTTGTATTGGTTTTGCGTTAACACCAGCCACAAGTTTCGCGGTGACCACATCCGGTGATGATGAAACCATCATCGTTGAAAGCGCCTCTGGCGATCAAAGTGATACCCATCAGGCTCAGGATTACAGCGTTCAAACCACTACCACCGGGACAAAGTTGCTGCTCGTGCCACGTGATATACCGCAATCGGTAAGCGTTATCAGCCAGCAGCGTATGCAGGATCAGAACCTGAACTCTATCGGGCAGGTATTGAGTAATACAACCGGTGTCACTGCTCAGGTACAGGACAGCGATCGCACCGTGTTTTATTCACGTGGCTTCTTTGTCAACAACTACGCTTATGACGATCTCCCGACCTCGATCAGTGAAGTCTGGAACTTCGGTGATACTGCCGCCGATACCGCTATCTATGACCGTATCGAAGTAGTGCGTGGCGCGACGGGTTTGATGTCCGGCACTGGCAACCCGGCGGCCTATGTCAATATGGTGCGTAAACATGCGGATAGCACCGAATTTAAAGGTGACGTCTCAGCTACCTACGGGAGCTGGGATAAACAACGTTATGTCCTTGATCTGCAGGCACCACTGAGCGAATCGGGGAAAGTGCGTGGCCGCCTCATCACCGGTTACCAGGATAATGACAGTTGGGTCGATACCTACCACTATCGCAAGAAATTTATCTACGGTGTCGTTGATGCTGATGTCACCGACAACACTACCTTATCGCTGGGATATGAATATCAGGAAAGCCAGACCGACAGCCCTACCTGGGGCGGCCTGCCCACCTGGTACGCCGATGGCAGCAAAGCGAAATATGATCGCAGCACAACTGTGGCGCCGAACTGGGCCTATTCCGATAAAGACAACACTAAAGTGTTCGCGAACCTGACACAGCGCTTTGGCAACGGCTGGGAAGCGCACGTTAATGGTATGCATGCGCAAACCAATTTCGATACCAAAATGATGTATATGTACGGTTATCCGGATGAAGCCACAGGCCAGGGAATGGTCGGTTACGGTGGCTGGAACCGTGGTGAGCGTAAACAGGATGCCATTGACGCCTTCATGCGTGGCGGTTTTGACCTGTTTGGCCGACAGCATGAACTGATGTTCGGCACCAGCTACAGTCGCCAGCGCAACCACTATGACAATTCCCTGCCGGACACCCCAGGCACGATGATCGATGTAGGCTCATTCAAGAGTGGCTGGAACGGTAATATTGCCGACCCGGCATGGACGCCATGGGCGCTGTATAGTAAGGATGACATTCGTCAGTCTTCTGCTTATACCTCGGCACGTTTCTCGCTGGCCGATCCGCTGCGTCTGATCCTCGGCGCACGTTATACCGAATACAATATTCGTTATAACCCCTCGGGCGCGCCTTCAACCCGACTGGAAAGCACCAAAGACGATATCACACCGTATGCAGGTCTGATATATGACATCAATGAAGACTGGTCCGCATACGCCAGCTATACCGAGATCTTCCAGCCGCAGGACAAACGTGATGCGTCCGGGCGCTATCTTGATCCCACTACGGGTAAGAGTTATGAAGCCGGGGTAAAAGCAGACTGGTTCAGCTCCCGCCTGACAACCTCCATTGCCGTGTTCCGTATTGAGCAAGACGGTGTTGCCAGCAATACTTACACTTACATGCCAGACGGGGAGTCTATCTATGAATCTCTCGATGGCGTCGTCAGTAAAGGTATAGAGTTTGAACTCAATGGTGCGCTGACCGATAACTGGCAATTAACTTTCGGCGCGACTCGCTTTATTGCCGAAGACAAACAGGGCCAGGCCGTCAGCTCCGATCAGCCGCGCACGACCATGAAGATGTTCACCCGCTATCAGTTACCGACACTGCCTGAGCTGACAATCGGCGGCGGAGTAAACTGGCAGAACAAAGTCTGGACCGACGTGTCGGACACCCAGCGCGCAGAACAAGGCAGCTACGCACTGGTTAATCTATTTGGTCGCTATCAGGTCACCAAAGCTTTCGCCATCCAGGCAAACCTGAACAATGTGTTTGACCGTGAGTATTACGATTATGTCGGTAGCTATACCGTCTACGGCGCACCGCGTAATTTTTCCCTCAGCGCTAGTTATAACTTCTGATGGTCGTATTCGGATGCTAACCCCTGCCCGTTAGTTCGCTGACGGGCTTTTTATTGCAATATCTCCAGCTTCTGCCGTTAGTCTTATTTCACTTGCCCTTAAATGTAAAAAAGGCAGCCTTTCGGCTGCCTCAGTCTCCCCAGACTTTACGGCTTAGTTGCTACGGATGTACTCATCCATTTCGGTTTTCAGGTTATCGGATTTAGTACCGAAAATTGCCTGTACACCAGAACCAGCAACGACTACCCCTGCCGCGCCCAGTTTTTTCAGACCAGGCTGGTCAACTTTTGCCACATCGGCAACGCTAACGCGCAGACGAGTGATACAGGCATCCAGGTTGGTGATGTTTTCTTTACCGCCGAACGCAGCCACCAGTGCCGGAGCCATTTCGCTGGTTGCACCAGCTTTAGACTCTTCGGATACGTCTTCACGACCCGGGGTTTTCAGATCCAGCGCTTTGATCAGCACACGGAACACGGTGTAGTAAACCGCTGCATAGCACAGGCCTACAACCGGGAACAACCACAGTTTGCTGCCGTTGCCGGACAGGACGATGAAGTCAATCAGACCGTGAGAGAAGGACGTACCGTCACGCATACCCAGCAGAATACAGATCGGGAACGCCAGACCAGCCAGGATCGCATGAATTGCGTACAGGATCGGCGCAACGAACATGAAGGAGAACTCGATCGGCTCGGTGATACCGGTCAGGAACGAGGTCAGCGCTGCGGAGATCATGATACCGCCCACTTTCGCACGGTTCTCTGGTTTAGCAGAGTGCCAAATCGCGATAGCAGCAGCCGGCAGGCCGTACATTTTGAACAAGAAGCCGCCAGACAGTTTGCCCGCAGTCGGGTCGCCTGCCATGTAGCGCGGGATATCGCCGTGGAATACCTGGCCTGCAGCGTTGGTGAATTCGCCGATCTGCATCTGGAAAGGAACGTTCCAGATATGGTGCAAACCAAACGGTACCAGGCAGCGCTCGATGAAGCCGTAGATACCGAACGCAACAACCGGGTTCTGGTAGGCAGCCCATTGAGAGAATTCCTGAATAGCAGTACCAATCGGCGGCCAAATGAAGGACAGCACAACACCGAAGATAATAGCGGCCAGACCGGAGATAATCGGAACAAAACGCTTACCGGCGAAGAAGCCCAGATACTCAGGCAGCTTAATACGGTAGAAGCGGTTAAACATATACGCAGCGATGGCACCGGCGATGATACCACCGAGGACACCAGTATCTGCCAGGTGTTTAGCCGCGATTTCTTCTGCAGGTAAATGCAGTACCAGCGGTGCAACCACGGACATGGTTTTAACCATAATGCCGTAGGCAACCACAGCAGCAAGACCGGAGACGCCATCGTTATTGGTGAAGCCCAGAGCAACACCGATAGCGAAGATCAGCGGCATGTTAGCAAAAACAGAACCGCCTGCTTCGGCCATTACGTGAGAAACCACTTCTGGCAGCCAGCTGAAGTTAGCAGACCCGACGCCCAGCAGGATACCTGCGATAGGCAGTACGGATACCGGCAGCATCAGCGATTTACCGACCTTCTGCAGGTTAGCAAATGCATTCTTAAACATAATTGAGAGTGCTCCTGAGTATTTGTGCTTTTTTTACGCTTTTTGCGCGTTGGCACGGGGGGAGAACCGTGCTGTGAACAGGACATCTAAGTGCCCTTTATTTATTACACAGAGTAAAATAAATCCGAATAAGTTTGTTTGACGGCTATCACGTTTCAGTTAGCGTCAGAGGCAAAACTTTCATAGATTTACAAAACCCGTTACCGAATGTGTCAAAAAAAGCGTTCACCGCCTCTTTTGTGGCGGTGAACTTTACTCTTATTACTTATTAATTACGAGCACTAAAATAAGCTGAAAATTCAGAGGGATTGCAGGCGGGACGGATCAATATGGAACAACGTGGCGAAGTTTTCTGTGGTTTTTTGCGCCAGTTCATCGACCGAAACGCCCTTTAAAACTGCCATATATTCAGCTACATCCCGTACATACGCCGGTTGGTTTTCTTTACCGCGGTGGGGAACTGGCGCCAGGTAAGGCGAATCGGTTTCCACCAGCAAACGATCAAGCGGGACATAGCGCGCCGCATCACGCAGTTGCTCCGCGTTACGGAAAGTGACGATCCCGGAAAATGAGATATAGAAGCCGAGATCTAATAACTGACCCGCCGTTTCCCTGTCTTCCGTAAAACAGTGTAGTACGCCTCCGCAGTCCGACACCTTTTCTTCACGAAGGATAGCCAGGGTATCTGCACGCGCATCACGAGTGTGAACGATAACCGGCTTGTTCAGTTCACGACCAATACGGATATGGTCACGAAACGACTCTTGCTGGCGGACTTTAGTTTCCGGCGTGTAGTAATAGTCCAGCCCTGTTTCACCCATCGCCACAACGCCTTCTTCTGCGGCCATTTGGCGTAAATCTTCCACCGCATAGGCTTCATCCTGATTGAGCGGATGAACGCCGCAGGAAAAAGCCACATCACTACGTTCTCCCACCAAAGCGCGCATACTGCGATAACCCGGCAGTGTCGTCGCCACGGCGAGGAAAAACTTCACATCGCGGGCCGCGGCTTTATTTAATGCGTCATTCACGTCCGTATGTAACGACTGATAATCCAGGCCATCGAGATGGCAATGAGAGTCGACTAAAAACATAATTTCTCTCTTAAAAATACTGTCCGGGCAACGCGGCACCGGGTTGCAGGTAACGCTCTATGCGTAATAAAAGGTCGGTCAAAAGTAATTCACGGTTGACGCCAACCACTGTCAGCAACTGTTCGCGACATTCAGCCACCGCACGCATGCAGGCTTGCAGGCGTTCGCCATCAAACTGGCTGGCAAGCTGGCGTACCAGCATAATCGCATCCATATTCGTCAGCAGCGTTGCGCCCTGCTGAACCTTCAGCGCGTCCAACAGAAGTGTTGCCAGCCAGTGTAGACGTTCGGCCACCTGTTCGTGGTTCAGTGTTGTCAGCAGCGACAGCCAGTTGCCATCCCCCAGCAATTGTCCAACGGACTGGCACAGCGCCTGACGCGGTGCGCGGTTGTCCGCCTGCAGCAGTTGCGCTGCCGCACCGGGAGCGCCGCCACACAAGCGTAACGCACTGACAATCGTTTCATGTGACGCGCTGTGCTCGCGGGCAAGCCAGGCACAAGAATAGCTTTCAGCGGGTGGTGCGAGGTGATGCATCCGACAGCGGCTGCGCAAGGTTGCCAGTAATCGCGCCGGCTCACGGCAGTTCATAAAAAACCAGGTCTCTTTCGGCGGCTCTTCCAGCGTTTTGAGCAGGGCATTTGCCGCCGCGTCCGTTAATAGCGAGGCATCCTGGATCCAGACAACTTTAGCGCCGCCAAGACGCGCATGTTCATACAGTTTTTCACTGATATCGCGTACCGCATCGATCCCAAGCGTAGTCTTGCCCTTCTCGGGCGCCAGCTGGTAATAATCCGGATGGGTACCCGCCTGCATTAACTGGCAGCCACGACAATGGCCGCAGCTTTTGGCATTTTGCGGATGCTGGCAAAGCAGATAACGGCTCAGCGCATAGATCAGCGCATCATCACCCATTCCCGGTAGCGCGTGAACCAGTAATGCATGATGCCCGCGACCGGCCTGATAACTGGCGACCAGTTGCTCATAATCCGACCGCAGCCACGGGTACCATCTCATGCGCCCTGCTCCTGCGCCCAGGCAGTAACAGTCTGACGAATATCCGCCATAACGTCTTCGAGCGATTGCGTGGCATCAATGGTACGAATGCTTTCATCTGCCGCAGCCAATTCAAGGTAGCGCGCGCGTGTACGGTTGAAGAAATCCAGAGACTCCTGTTCTATGCGGTCCAGCTCGCCACGGGCGCGAGCGCGTTTGAGCCCTACTTCCGGCGTAACGTCCAGATAAAGCGTCAGGTCCGGGCGGAAATCCCCCAGTACTGCGTCACGCAACGTTGCCAGCATCGTCTGGTCAACACCGCGTCCACCGCCCTGATAGGCTTGTGTAGAGAGGTCGTGGCGATCGCCTATTACCCAGTTCCCGTTGGCCAGTGCAGGTTTAATCACCGTTTCAACCAATTGAACGCGGGCAGCATAAAACATTAATACTTCGGCCTTAACTGTAATCGTCTCATCGCCGACAGAGCGAATGTCCAGCACCAGACTGCGCAGCTTTTCTGCCAGTTGAGTACCACCCGGCTCGCGGGTGAAAATCATCTTTTCCACACCCAACTGACGCAGCGTGTCGACCACAACATCGCGTGCGGTGGTTTTTCCTGCCCCTTCAAGCCCTTCAATGACGATATATTTACTGCCCATTTTTTTCCTTAAGTACTTTTAAATAGTCCTGCACTGACCGGTTGTGGCTGGCGAGATTGGTGTTAAATGTATGCCCACCTTTACCATCAGCGACAAAATAGAGATAGGGCGTTTTTGCCGGGTGCGCCGCAGCTTTCAATGAGGCTTCGCCAGGTGTAGCAATGGGACCCGGCGGCAGGCCGCTGATGATATAGGTATTATAAGGTGTCGGCGTTTCCAGGTCAGCGCGTGACAATTTACCATTATACCGCTCCCCCATCCCATAAATCACGGTGGGATCGGTTTGCAGCCGCATCCCGATACGCAGACGGTTGATAAAGACCGATGCCACCTGATCGCGCTCGCTGGCTACTGCTGTCTCTTTCTCGATGATGGAGGCCATGGTCACCATCTGGTTTTTATCCTGGTAGGGTAACCCCTCCATTCGCCCTTCCCACGCCTGGTCAATCGCCCGCACCATTTTTTGGTGCGCGCGCCTGAGCAGTGCAACATCCGTAGTGTTAGCGGTATACATCCAGGTGTCCGGCCAGAACCATCCTTCCACCCAGTCCGCATGCTCGAGATCCAGTGCCTTTGCAACCGTCGCATACTCGTCATCTTTCAGGGTGTGCTTGATATATGGCGCGTCACGCAGCTGCTGCAGGTAATCGCTTAGCCGCATCCCCTCAACCAGACGAAGCGGGAACTGCGCCTCTTTGCCGCTTTCCAGCAACCGGAGCATTTCACGCACCGTCATGTCAGGGGAAAAACGGTAGGTACCAGCTTTAAAGTGCGAAAGATCAGGCTCCACACGCAGCAACCACTGAAAGACACGCGGGCGATTAATCACTTTCTCGCTATAAAGCTGTTCACCCAACGCAACGCGCCCGGTTCCGGCCTCCAGCGTAAAAATAGTCTCCTCTTTAATGAGGATCTTACTGTCAGCCAACTGACGAACTTTCCATATACCTACGCCTGCCGCAATCACAAGGACCAGCAGAAGGAGAAGTACAACGCGCAACATTTTTTTCATGACGATATCGGGTGCTCACAAAGAGGGGCCAGAAATTGGTACAACTCCCGGGAAGTCCAGCGTATGTCATTCCACGCGCGCACGGGAATGACAGGCATTAATGCATTACAGATAATGACTTCATCAGCAGTGTTGAGTGCATCAGGTGACGCATTGATTTCGACAACGCGATAGTCGGAAGATGCCAGCTGGCGCAGACAAAATTGCCGCATGATGCCGTCTACACCCGCATGACTCAGGTTTGGGGTAAATACATCACGGCCTTTGCGCCAGAAAATATTCGCGGCACAGCATTCCGTAACCCACCCTTCACTGTCAAGAACCAGCGCCTCGTCATCGTGTGTTTGCTCAAGATAACGGCGGATCAGCACCTGCTCAAGACGATTGAGATGTTTGAGACCGGCAAGATGCGGATTACGCCCCAGTCGCACAGGGCTGAGCGACAGCGTGACGCCCTCTTCCCTCCAGCGAGCGTAATGCACAGGATAAGCGGCAACACTGAGAATACGCGTCGGGTTTTGACAGTCGGCTCCGCTGTAACCGCGTCCGCCGGCGCCACGACTGATGATAGCTTTCAGGACCCCGCTGGTTCTTTCCGAGGCAATGCGACACATTTCGTCTTCCAGCTCTTCCCATTGTCTGAAAGGAATAAATAGCCTGTCACACGCCAGTTTGAGACGATGCAGATGTTCAGCCAGCAGACTGATCGTGCCGTTGTCGATACGTGCCGTAGTGAAACAGCCGTCGCCGAATTGAGTCGCTCTGTCATTTGCGGCAAGAGATGCCTGCTCGCAACCATTAATCAATAACATAGAGGCTCCTTATGCGTGGCAGAGTAGTGTGGCAGGACACTCTGCACAGGACAAGCGGAGAACACTG
>NZ_JBCIVJ010000037.1:0-26283 GCF_039409775.1 Phytobacter palmae
TTAGCGCTCTGTCGCGAGGTGGCGTATATTACGCTTTCCTCTTTCAGAGTCAACCCTGATTTTCAGGATTTTTCTCTTCGTTGTTCCGACTATCTCGTGAAGTGTTTCACATTGTCGTCTCAACGGAGGCGCATTATAGGGATCCCATTTTTTTGCACAAGCCTTTTTTCGATCTTTTTTGCTGATTGTTGTTTTTTCGCCCTTTTCGTTGAGATCCCGTACGATCTGCTCGAATTATGACAAGTAAAAGGCTTGCACAAGGCCGTTATTGCCACCAAAGTCTACTTCACAACCTATTTTTGATGAGGCATCTATGTCCGCAGTTTTACGTCCTTATAAAAATTTGTATCCTCAAGTCGGTGAAAGAGTGATGGTCGATGCCACCAGCGTTGTGATCGGCGATGTCCGTATTGCTGATGATGTCGGAATCTGGCCGCTGGTCGCTATCCGCGGTGATGTCAACTATGTAGATATAGGGGCCCGCAGTAATATCCAGGACGGTAGCGTATTGCACGTTACGCATAAGTCTTCTTATAACCCCGAAGGTAATCCGCTAATCATTGGCGAAGATGTGACGGTGGGACATAAGGTCATGCTACATGGTTGCACTATCGGCAACCGCGTGCTTGTCGGGATGGGGTCCATTTTATTAGATGGCGCGGTTATTGAGGATGATGTGATGATTGGCGCGGGCAGCCTGGTTCCGCAAAATAAACGCCTCGAGAGCGGTTACCTTTACCTTGGCAGCCCGGTGAAACAGATCCGCCCACTAAAAGAAGAAGAGATTGCAGGGTTAAAATACTCGGCGAACAACTACGTGAAATGGAAAGATGAATATCTGGCTCAGGATAACCAGATATAACCCTGCTCGTCTTCCTGCTGCTCACGGATCAACTGTTCGGCCTCGTCTTCCAGATCCCAGCGATTTTCCCGGAACAACGCCAGCCACAGCGCTGGCGAATCGCCCCCAAAACGTTCCGCCAGAACCTCAGCATGCATAATGCAGGTAAGTTGTAAGCCGTTCACCAGGGCAGGAAAACAAATCGCCTGTTGTGCATCATTCCACTCTTCCCTATCGGGAAACTGGATTGCCTGGTTCATGCCGCCAGTTCCTTCTGGAGCTGTTTAATAACAGATTCTATATCTGGCAATACGCCATGCCATAGCAGCACCGAATGTGCGGCTTGCCCCACCAGCATCCCCAAACCATCGGCGCATCGTTGCGCCCCATGTTGTTGACACCATGTAAGGAAAGGCGTGCTGCCTTTTTGATAAAACATGTCGTAGCAATAAAGATCTGAGTGAACGATAGATTCAGGTAGTTCGGGTACTCCTCCATCAATACCGCTGGAAGTGGCATTGATGATGAGGTCGAATTCATGGCCTGCCAAATCGGATAACGCAAGCGCATTCACGCTCCCGGTGTGAGCAAAAAGCGTTGCCAGTTCTTGCGCGCGAACCAACGTCCTGTTTGTTATCGTCACTGCGCAATCGAGCGAAAGCAGCGGGAGCAGCACGCCTCGTGCGGCGCCACCCGCACCAATCAGCAGGATGCGAAAGCCGGGCCTGATAAATGACAAGCGCTCCAGATCGCTTAACAAGCCAATTCCGTCAGTGTTGTCACCCAGTAAGCGCCCATCTTCAAGACGCTTTAGTGTATTTACCGCCCCCGCAAGCGCGGCACGTTCGGTGAGTTCGTCGGCCCGACTGAATGCTTCCTCTTTAAAAGGCACGGTAATATTGGCACCTTTCCCTCCCGCAACGAAGAAAGCCTCCAGCGTATTAATGAAATCATCCATTGGCGCCAATACGCGACCATAAGGATGTTCAATCTTTAATTGAGCCGCAAATTGCGCATGAATGAATGGCGATTTGCTGTGTGCGATTGGATTACCAAATACAGCGTAGGATTCCATAGTGTTAACCTTGACGGAATAATTCGCCGGTGAGGGCGTCGCGAATTTCAGAAGGATTCTGGCGGCCACCCGTTTTCCCTTCCACAACCGGGAAATCGACACCGAATTGCTGGCGCACTTCGTCATCCGTTCGGCAAGGAGGTAAACCGGTCAAGTTTGCACTGGTTGATACCAACGGTTTGCCATACGCCTCGCATAATGCAATCACCAGCGGGTGATCGGTAACACGTACTGCCAGAGAATCAAAACGCCCGGTCAGCCAGCGCGGCGTGGTGGCTTTGGCAGGGAAAACGAATGTTACAGGTCCTGGCCAGCAGGCAAAAACAGCCTCACGCTGGGCCTCGCTCAGCTTGCTGTCGTCTATATAAGGTTTTAGCTGCCCGAAGCTGGCGGCAATGAGGATCAGCCCTTTCTCGACCGGCCGCTGTTTCAACTCAAGCAGACGATTTACGGCAATCTCGCTGTCCGGGTCACACCCAACACCGAAAACGGCCTCAGTGGGATATGCGATGACATTGTTATTTTTCAGGACCTCCACCGCAGCAGCGATGGGATCCAAATGCAGGTTATTCTTCACGGGTTTGTTCCGCCGTTACCGGCTTTCCACATTGTTTACTTGCGCAGAAGCATTTGGTGCCTTGCGCCGTTTTTTTCTCGATCAGTAGCGGGTAGTGGCATGTTGGGCACTCCCCTGCCACGGGTTTGAAATTGATGACGAACTGACAATCGGGATAACGATCGCAGGAATGGAAGGTTTTGCCAAATCGTGACTTTCGCTGGATCAAGTGCCCGGTCTGACACTGTGGACAAGTGATCCTGGTGTCATCGGGTTTATCGATTTGTTCGGTATGTTCACACTCAGGATAGTGGCTACAGCCAATAAACATGCCAAACCGCCCCTGTCGCAATACCAGTACTGCGCCACAGACGGGACAGTCTTGCCCTTCCAGAATTTTGACGACATGCCCATCCGCCTGACTTTTCAGCGGACGGACATAATCGCATTCCGGATAATGAGAACATCCGAGAAACGGACCATGCTTGCCGGAACGAATAACGAGTTCAGCCCCGCACTGTGGGCAGGGCTCGTTGTTACGCACCGTAAACAGTGCTGATTTGGCCATAAGGACTCTGGAAGCTGCAAAAATGATTAATGCAGCATACCTTCATTCACTTCAAAGAGTAATTCTTCCATTTGCTGGTAAGCGTTTTCGCATCCTGGAATGTTAAACAGAACCATCAGAATGACCCATTTCAGGTCCTCCAGTTCGAACTCTGCTGTGTCCAGCGCCAGCACGCGTTCAATCACCATTTCACGTGTTTCGAGGTTTAGCACCTGAATCTGCTCCAGGAATAGTAAGAATCCCCGGCAACTGGCATCCAGCCGTTCACACTCTTCTGGCGTATAAATACGCACGGAGAGCGGGTCAGAAGCGAGCTGCATCGGTTCGGCGAGGCCTTCCTGATAATCAGCCAGCTTTTCAAGCCACAGAAGCGCATTGTAGATATCTTCACGATCAAAACCAGCGTCGGTAAGGTCCCGTTCCAGTTTGTCCTGATCCACCCGCATTTCAGCTTCGTTATGGATGTAAGTCTCAAACAAATACATTAGTACGTCGAACATGGCTTGCCCTCCTTAATCGGACATAGCCGCCGGGTACAGCTGCGATCCACCCTGCTAACTCCAGTTCAAGTAGCTGAGCCACAGTTACTGGCACAGGTTGGCCGGCACGTTCAGCGACGACGTCAACAGGTGTTACCTCATCTCCTACGTTAGCCAGGAGCTCGGGAAATGGCAATGCCACCTCTTCTTGATCTGGAGAATAAATTGAATTTTCGTTACCTGACGGCAACCAATGTAGTCCGTATTGCAAATTTTCCAGGATCTCTTCTGGCGAGATAACCAGAAGCGCGCCCTGCTGTATTAACCAGTGTGGCCCTTCGCTACCGGGGTTTCCTACCGGGCCGGGAAGTGCAAAAACGTCACGGCCTTGTTCCGCAGCACAGCGTGCAGTAACTAATGAACCGCTGCGTAAAGCAGCTTCGATAACCAACACTCCCCGACTAAGCCCACTAATGATGCGATTACGCCGAGGGAAATTACCTGGATAAGGCGCGGTCTTGAGAGAAAATTCGGAGACGAGCGCCCCGCCATTGGCGATGATGTCGGCAGCCAGGGAGATATGGCGTCGTGGATAAACAGTAGAAAGGCCATGCCCCAGTACACCAATGGTTTTACCCTGCGCGTTAAGTGCTGCTCGATGCGCGACACTGTCAATCCCAAGCGCCAGCCCACTGGTAATAATTAAACCGCTCCGCGCCAGCGCCTCGCAAAATAGTGTCCCCCAGCGTTCGCCGTACCATGAATGTGCTCGACTGCCAACTACAGCAAGCTGCTGGCTCGCCAGAACATCTGGCTCCCCTTTAATAAAAAGCGCACCCGGGTAATCTGCAATCGCCCGTAATTGCTGCGGATACTGCTGCTCGCAGGCCAGAATAAGATGATGCTGTGGCTGCTCAAGCCAAAGCAGGCTCTCTTCAATTTCTCGTGGACTCATTGCCAGAAACCGTCTGGCCTGTTTTGCCGTTAAACCACTTGCGATTAACGTCTCGACATCAACCACCGCGCTACTCGCCAGATTTTGCGCTACTCTTAGCATCCTTTCGCCGAACAAATCGCCTGTATATATCAGTCGTAACCATATTTCTGTAGAAGTCATCTGCGTCCCTGCCATAAATAGCTCGCCCAATCCTTGCGATTGGTCACCGATGCTGTCAATCAGAGGGGGATTTGTCTAGAATAGTAGGGATAATCTTTCTTACTCCTGAACACGACTCTGGATATTTATGGCAGTTTTGCAAGTATTACATATCCCGGACGAGCGTCTTCGCAAAGTCGCAGTGCCGGTAAAAGAAGTTAATGCAGAAATTCAGCGTATCGTTGACGATATGTTTGAAACAATGTACGCGGAAGAAGGTATCGGTCTGGCTGCAACCCAGGTGGATATTCATCAACGCATTATCGTTATTGATGTCTCTGAAAATCGCGATGAGCAACTGGTGTTAATTAACCCAGAACTGCTGGAAAAAAGCGGCGAGACGGGAATTGAAGAGGGTTGCCTCTCTATTCCGGAGCAGCGTGCGCTTGTTCCGCGTGCCGAAAAAGTGAAAATCCGCGCGCTGAACCGTGAAGGCCAAACCTACGAGCTGGAAGCGGATGGTCTTTTGGCTATTTGTATCCAGCATGAGATGGATCATCTGGTAGGTAAATTGTTTATAGACTATCTTTCGCCGCTCAAACAACAACGTATTCGCCAGAAAGTTGAAAAACTTGATCGTATGAAAGCGCGAGCTTAAGGATAAGAATCCACGTGTCAGATTCACTACGCATTATATTTGCCGGCACACCTGATTTTGCAGCGCGTCACCTCGACGCTCTGCTCTCTTCTGACCATGAGATCGTTGGCGTATTCACTCAGCCTGATCGTCCCGCCGGACGCGGCAAAAAATTGATGCCGAGCCCGGTAAAAGTGCTGGCAGAAGAAAAAGGGATTCCGGTATTTCAGCCAGTGTCTCTTCGTCCACAGGGAAATCAACAGCTTGTTGCCGATTTGCAGGCCGATGTCATGGTGGTTGTCGCCTATGGCCTCATCCTGCCGAAAGCCGTTCTGGAGATGCCTCGTCTCGGCTGTCTGAATGTACATGGATCTTTACTCCCACGCTGGCGTGGTGCGGCACCGATCCAACGGTCATTGTGGGCGGGCGATACGGAAACTGGCGTCACCATCATGCAAATGGATGTCGGGCTGGACACGGGTGATATGCTTTATAAGCTCTCTTGCCCAATTACTGCTGAAGACACCAGTGCGACACTTTACGATAAGCTGGCACAGCTTGGCCCGCAGGGTTTGCTCGTAACGCTGACACAAATTGCGAACGGGACGGCAACACCCACGGTTCAGGACGAAACGCAGGTTACCTATGCGGAAAAACTCAGCAAAGAAGAAGCGCTGCTTGACTGGTCCTTGCCTGCGGTGCAACTGGAGCGTTGTATTCGTGCCTTTAATCCATGGCCAATGAGCTATTTCGTCATTGATGACCAACCCGTTAAGGTCTGGAAGGCGTCGGTGATAAACACCCAGGCTAAAGCCGAACCCGGCACAATTATTGAAGCCAATAAGCAAGGTATCCAGATTGCGACGGCTGAGGGTATTTTGAATCTTGAATCGCTCCAACCCGCCGGTAAAAAAGCGATGAATACTCAGGATCTCCTGAACTCCCGGCGGGAGTGGTTTACGCCGGGCAATCGTCTGGTCTGACAATTATATTTAAGCCCGGTATTACCGGGCGTTTTTATTTTCGTGGCTATGAAAAAAAATTTTAATCTACGCAGTATGGCAGCACAGGCCATTGAGCAGGTTGTTGAACAAGGACAATCTCTGAGTAATGTTCTTCCGGCACTGCAGCAAAAAGTCTCCGATAAAGACAAATCATTGCTTCAGGAGCTCTGCTTTGGTGCACTGCGAACGCTCCCACAACTGGACTGGCTCATTAACAAACTGATGTCCCGCCCGATGACGGGTAAACAGCGTACCGTGCATTATCTGATAATGATTGGCCTGTATCAGTTGCTGCACACCCGCATTCCGGCTCACGCTGCGCTGGCCGAGACCGTTGAGGGCGCCGTTGTTATCAAGCGTCCACAGCTTAAGGGATTGATTAATGGTGTACTGCGTCAGTTCCAGCGCCAGCAAGACGTCTTACAGGCTGAGTTTGAACAGAGCGAACAACGTTTCCTGCACCCAACCTGGTTGCTAAAACGTCTGCAAAAAGCGTATCCGCAACAGTGGCAACATATTGTTGAAGCCAATAATATGCGCCCACCAATGTGGTTGCGCGTAAATCGCAACCATCACTCCCGTGATGCCTGGCTGGCACTGCTGGCTGAAAGCGGAATGGAAGGATTTTCTCATCCGGATTATCCTGATGCCGTACGCATGGCCTCCGCGGTATCTGTTAGCGCATTACCTGGGTTTGATGAAGGCTGGGTCACCGTACAAGATGCTTCCGCCCAGGGATGTATCACTTTCCTTGAACCGCAAAATGGTGACCGCATCCTGGACTTGTGTGCCGCCCCCGGTGGTAAAACAACACATATTCTTGAAGCCGCCCCTCAAGCCCGCGTGCTGGCTGTTGACATTGATGAGCAACGTCTTTCTCGCGTCTATGACAATCTTAAACGCCTGGGAATGAAGGCTGAGGTGAAGCAAGGCGATGGACGTCATCCTACGCAATGGTGCGGTGATGAGAAATTTGATCGTATTTTGCTCGATGCGCCTTGCTCGGCAACGGGCGTTATTCGTCGCCATCCAGATATCAAATGGTTGCGCCGGGATCGCGACATCAACGAACTTGTGCAATTACAGGCAGAGATTCTTGATGCTGTCTGGCCACATCTTAAACCAGGCGGTACGCTGGTATATGCCACGTGCTCAGTTTTACCGGAAGAAAACAGCCAGCAAATTGCCGCATTCCTTTCACGTACGCCTGATGCTCGCTTAAGTTTGACTGGTACGCCAGAACGACCAGGACAGCAGAACCTGCCAGGAGCGGAAGAGGGTGATGGCTTCTTTTACGCTAAGCTTTCCAAACAATGAGTAGGATAACGGGTCGCAGCTGATGAAAATCATAATACTGGGCGCGGGGCAAGTCGGCGGTACGCTGGCGGAAAACCTGGTCGGGGAAAATAATGATATCACCGTCGTGGATACTAACGGCGATCGTCTGCGTAGTCTGCAGGACAAATTTGATTTACGCGTTGTCCAGGGGCATGGTTCACATCCACGCGTACTACGAGAAGCAGGTGCAGACGACGCGGATATGTTGGTTGCGGTAACCAGTTCGGACGAAACAAATATGGTTGCCTGCCAGGTGGCCTATTCACTGTTTAATACGCCAAACCGTATTGCTCGCATCCGCTCGCCGGACTACGTGCGAGATGCGGACAAGTTGTTCCATTCCGAAGCTGTGCCTATCGACCACCTCATTGCCCCCGAACAGTTGGTCATCGATAGCCTTTATCGATTGATTGAATACCCAGGGGCGCTGCAGGTCGTGAACTTCGCCGAAGGGAAAGTCAGCCTCGCCGTCGTAAAAGCCTATTACGGCGGACCTCTGGTAGGAAATGCGCTGTCAACAATGCGCGAGCATATGCCGCATATTGATACCCGTGTCGCCGCTATCTTCCGCCATGACCGCCCTATTCGCCCGCAGGGTTCAACGATTGTCGAAGCCGGTGATGAAGTCTTTTTCATCGCTGCGTCTCAGCATATTCGTGCCGTGATGAGTGAATTACAGCGTCTTGAAAAACCTTATAAGCGCATCATGCTTGTTGGCGGCGGTAATATAGGCGCTGGCCTGGCAAGGCGTCTGGAAAAAGATTACAGCGTTAAATTGATCGAGCGCGATCAGCAACGTGCGGCAGAACTGGCAGAGAAACTACAAAACACCATTGTGTTTTATGGTGATGCATCAGACCAGGAGTTGCTTGCAGAAGAACATATTGATCAAATGGATCTCTTCATTGCCGTCACTAACGATGATGAAGCGAATATCATGTCCGCCATGTTGGCCAAGCGAATGGGTGCCAAGAAAGTCATGGTGCTAATTCAACGCCGCGCTTACGTCGACCTGGTACAGGGCAGCGTGATCGATATTGCCATTTCACCACAGCAGGCCACCATTTCTGCACTGCTGAGCCATGTGCGTAAAGCAGATATTGTGGGTGTGTCATCTCTGCGCCGCGGTGTTGCCGAAGCGATAGAAGCTGTGGCGCACGGTGACGAGAGTACATCGCGCGTCGTTGGTCGTGTTATCGATGAGATTAAGCTGCCGCCAGGAACAATTATTGGTGCCGTCGTACGCGGTAATGATGTCATGATCGCCAACGACAATTTGCGTATCGAACAAGGTGATCACGTCATCATGTTTCTTACCGACAAAAAATATATCACTGATGTTGAGCGCCTGTTCCAGCCCAGCCCTTTCTTCCTCTAATTATCAGGCGCCACAACTGGCGCCTCTTATTTAACCCTGGCTTTATCAATGTTAAAAAATTCTGGCAATTTTTTACCCTTAATGGAAAACGAGAATACATTTGTTAGACTTAACCTGTCTGACAGCACAAGGAGAAGAGCATGAGCTTGCTAAAAGAATTTCGCGAATTTGCGATGCGGGGAAACGTAGTTGATTTGGCGGTAGGGGTGATCATTGGCGCGGCATTCGGCAAGATTGTTTCTTCGCTGGTCGCTGATATTATCATGCCACCATTAGGTTTACTTATTGGCGGAATAGACTTTAAGCAATTTGCTCTTACTTTGCGCGAAGCACAAGGCGACGTCCCGGCGGTCGTCATGCATTACGGTGTCTTTATACAGAATGTTTTCGACTTCATTATTGTCGCGTTTGCTATTTTCATGGCGATTAAACTAATTAATCGGCTCAAACGTAAACAGGAAGATGAACCCAAAGCGCCGCCTGCACCTGGTAAAGAGGAGTTGCTGTTAACGGAAATCCGTGATCTGTTGAAAGAACAAAACAAACGCTCCTGATTAAGCTGTTTTAAGCAGAAGGCCAGTGGTAAACAAGCGATTCGCTTGCTTGCCACTGGCCTCCCAGTTACCTTTCTTACTGTGCTTGTCTTTACGTAAATAACTCCCTTTCCCCTTTTTATTCTTCTCAACTCGCTGTCTGAAAAGGGGATCATGAAGCAATGCCTCGATGGCGTTATCATTAATCTGCCCTTTCTTATGCTGATAATGGCTCATAATTTCTCCAGATTGTGGTTTCAAACGGCGCAAGTTTAGGCTTGCTAACAACAAAGATCAATGCCCCTCCTGAGTGCTACTGGCTCCCTGCTCCAGGGCCTCAAGTATTGAACAATAGACACTACTGTGCGCACTGCCACAGCAAGCATCATTCAATTTCTGTAGAGAACGTTGCATCATCTGCAATTCCTGAATTCTCGCTTCTACCTCACTCAATCGGGCCTGAACTATGCTCTTGGATTCCTGGCAAGTGTGATGCTCAGGATCGATACGGATAGAAAGTAATTCACGAATCGACTCAAGCGTAAAGCCAAGCTGGCGCGCATGCCGGATAAATTTCAGACGCTGCAAATCGTTCTCCGAATAAAGGCGAAAGCCGCCCTCCGTTCGAATTTCATGATCCATCATCTGCTGTTTTTCATAGTAACGAATGGTATCCGGGGTAACCTCAGCCAGTTTGGCCAATTCTCCAATTCGAAACATCTCTACTCCTCATTAAATTTCAGCATCAATTTTCCCGCATATTCACCGTGAAGGAATTCCGTACTGAGTCCAGCCTGCCTCAATTTCAATTCAAGAAGTGTCAGTCGCCGACTTATTTCGTGATAGTCCGGATGATCCTGATTTATATGAGCCAGTAAGTCCGACAAAACAAGCGCTTCTTTACGATATTCAAGCTCAGGCGGAAGGCAGCCCGCATTTTTGAGTAAACGGAACCCTGCGCGTAGTTCAGGCGGTACATGCGAATCATCATCAAGGACTAGTGGTTTACAGCTACCAGGCAAATGTTCAAATTCGCCTTTTTGCTGAGCATCGAGGATGTGCCGTTCTGCCCACTGGTCAAGTAACCACATACCACCTCCAGGTGAGGAACGAAAAACATACCGATATTGTAGGAAATCTGGGGGTAATGCGGATATAAAAAAACCCGCCGAGGCGGGTTTTTTTACGTTACTACAGATTACTCTGCAGCAGCTTCTGCTTTCGATTCAGAACGATCAACCAGCTCGATGTATGCCATCGGCGCATTGTCGCCTGCACGGAAGCCACACTTCAGAATACGAGTGTAACCACCGGCACGGCTCGCGAAACGCGGGCCCAGCTCGTTAAACAGTTTTGCCACGATCTCGTTATCACGAGTGCGGGCGAATGCCAGACGACGATTAGCAACGCTATCAGTCTTGGCAAGAGTAATCAGCGGCTCAACTACGCGACGCAGTTCTTTCGCTTTCGGCAGGGTCGTCTTGATGATTTCATGACGAACCAGCGAACCTGCCATGTTGCGGAACATAGCCTGGCGATGGCTGCTGTTGCGGTTCAGTTGACGACCACTCTTACGATGGCGCATGACCTTATCCTTCTCAGTAAAACCTTAACCTGTGATCCGGTTACTCGTCAGCAATGCTTGCCGGCGGCCAGTTTTCCAGGCGCATGCCCAGAGACAAACCACGCGAGGCCAGCACATCTTTAATCTCGGTAAGAGATTTTTTACCCAGGTTCGGCGTTTTCAGCAACTCAACCTCGGTACGCTGTACCAGATCACCGATATAGTGGATAGCTTCTGCCTTGAGGCAGTTAGCAGAGCGGACAGTCAATTCCAGATCGTCAACAGGGCGCAGCAGGATCGGATCGAATTCTGGTTTCTCTTCTTTCACTTCCGGCTGACGTACATCACGTAAATCAACGAAAGCTTCAAGTTGTTCAGCCAGAATGGTTGCCGCACGACGAATCGCCTCTTCAGGATCGATTGTGCCGTTGGTTTCCATTTCGATGACCAGCTTGTCCAGGTCGGTACGCTGTTCAACACGCGCTGCTTCAACATTGTAGGCAATACGCTCTACAGGGCTGTAGCATGCGTCGACCAGCAGACGGCCGATTGGGCGCTCATCTTCTTCCGAATGAATTCGGGCAGAAGCCGGCACATAACCACGACCGCGCTGAACTTTGATACGCATGCTAATAGACGCGTTCTCATCGGTCAGGTGGCAGATCACGTGCTGCGGCTTGACGATTTCGACATCACCGTCGTGGGTAATGTCGGCTGCAGTCACAGGGCCAATGCCAGATTTATTCAGAGTAAGAATAACATCATCTTTACCCTGAACTCTCACCGCCAGCCCTTTCAGGTTGAGCAGGATTTCAAGGATATCTTCCTGAACGCCTTCTTTGGTGCTGTACTCATGAAGTACACCATCAATCTCAACCTCGGTCACCGCGCAACCCGGCATCGATGAGAGCAGAATACGGCGCAGTGCGTTACCCAGAGTATGGCCAAAGCCACGCTCTAAAGGCTCAAGGGTCACCTTGGCGTGCGTCGAACTCACTTGCTCGATATCTACCAGGCGCGGTTTTAGAAACTCTGTCACAGAACCCTGCATTGTGTCCTCTCTTTGGTACTAAGCTTTACTTGGAGTAAAGCTCGACGATCAGGTGTTCGTTAATGTCCGCAGACAGATCAGAACGCTCCGGCTTACGCTTGAACGTGCCTTCCATCTTGCCAGCATCAACTTCCAGCCAGGTTGGCTTTTCACGCTGCTCAGCCAGCTCCAGAGCGGCTTTCACGCGAGACTGCTTTTTCGCTTTCTCACGAATGCTAACAACGTCATTCGGACTAACCTGATAAGAAGCGATGTTAACAACACGACCGTTTACCATGATAGCCTTATGGCTAACCAGCTGGCGTGCTTCTGCACGAGTGGCGCCGAAGCCCATACGGTATACAACGTTGTCCAGACGACCTTCCAGCAGAGCCAACAGGTTTTCACCGGTGTTGCCTTTCAGACGCGCTGCTTCTTTATAGTAGTTACGGAACTGACGCTCCAGCACACCGTAGATACGGCGAACTTTTTGCTTTTCACGCAACTGCACACCATAGTCAGACAGACGCGGTTTACGCGCACCGTGCTGGCCAGGAGCTTGTTCAATTTTACACTTGGTATCGATCGCGCGAACGCCAGACTTAAGGAATAAGTCGGTGCCCTCACGACGGCTCAGCTTGAGCTTAGGACCCAAATATCTTGCCATTTTCTTTCTCCAACAATCCTAGAAAACGAGGCGTTATACGCGACGTTTTTTCGGCGGACGACAACCGTTATGAGGGATCGGAGTCACATCAGTAATATTAGTGATGCGGAAACCAGCGGCGTTCAGAGCACGAATAGTAGATTCGCGACCCGGACCCGGACCTTTGACCATAACTTCCAGATTCTTGATGCCGTATTCTTTAACGGCTTCTGCACAACGCTCTGCTGCAACCTGAGCTGCAAACGGAGTGGATTTGCGAGAACCACGGAAACCGGAACCACCGGCTGTTGCCCAACCCAATGCGTTACCCTGACGATCAGTGATAGTAACGATGGTGTTGTTGAAAGAAGCATGGATATGAGCCACGCCGTCAGAGACTTGTTTTCTTACACGTTTACGTGCACGAATTGGTGCCTTTGCCATTATTCAATCACCCCGATTATTTCTTGATCGGTTTGCGCGGACCCTTACGGGTACGTGCGTTGGTCTTAGTACGCTGACCGCGCACTGGCAGACCACGACGATGACGCAAACCGCGATAGCAACCAAGATCCATCAGGCGCTTGATGCTCATGCTGATTTCACGGCGCAGATCACCTTCAACGACAAATTTGGCAACTTCGTCACGCAGCGTGTCGATTTGTTCTTCAGACAGCTCACTGATCTTAACATCTTCAGCGATACCCGCTGCAGCCAGGATGGCTTTGGAACGGGTCTTGCCGACGCCGTAGATCGAAGTTAATGCGATCACAGCATGTTTCTGATCAGGAATGTTAATGCCTGCTATACGGGCCACTATGCACTCCTATAATTTTACTTGTACGCACCATGCTGAAAAGCCCGTTTTCAGGATACTCAAATGGAAACGCACAGACATACAAAAGATTGGCTGGCTAATCTAGCCAGCTCAACCCAACTTTGCAAGAAAAATATGCGAAATAATCAGCCTTGGCGCTGTTTATGTTTCGGCTCGGCACTGCAAATCACGCGGATGACGCCATCACGCTTAACGATTTTGCAGTTACGGCATAATTTCTTGACGGAAGCACGAACTTTCATTTTTACTCTCCGTAACTTCTCGGGCGACCATTAACGGCCATAGCCTTTCAGGTTCGCCTTCTTCAATGCAGACTCATACTGACTTGACATCATCAGAGTTTGCACTTGAGCCATAAAGTCCATAATCACGACAACAACGATAAGCAGCGAAGTCCCACCGAAGTAGAACGGCACTTTCATCGCATCACGCATGAACTCCGGGATCAGGCAGATAAAAGTAATATACAACGCACCAACCAAAGTCAGGCGGGTCATTACCTTATCGATATACTTCGCCGTTTGCTCTCCCGGACGAATTCCTGGTACAAATGCACCGGACTTCTTCAGGTTATCTGCTGTTTCACGCGGATTGAAAACCAATGCCGTGTAGAAGAAACAGAAGAATATGATTGCAGACGCATAGAGTAACACATAAAGCGGTTGCCCAGGCTGCAAATACAGCGAAATTGTTGTCAGCCAGTTCCAACCAGTACCGCCCCCGAACCATGACGCGATGGTTGCCGGGAACAGAATAATACTGGAAGCGAAGATTGCCGGGATTACCCCCGCCATATTCACTTTCAGCGGCAAATGTGTGCTCTGAGCAGCATAGACACGACGACCCTGCTGACGTTTCGCGTAGTTTACCACAATGCGGCGTTGACCACGTTCAACGAATACAACAAAGAACGTCACTGCAAATACTAATACTGCAACCAACAGCAACAGGAGGAAGTGCAGGTCGCCTTGACGCGCTTGCTCGATAGTATGGGCAATGGCTGGCGGGAGTCCCGCAACGATACCAGCGAAGATAATGATTGAGATACCGTTGCCGATACCACGCTCAGTAATCTGTTCGCCGAGCCACATCAGGAACATCGTTCCTGTAACCAGACTTACAACAGCGGTGAAATAGAATGCAAAGCCTGGGTTAATAACCAGGCCCTGCATACCAGGCATATTCGGCAAACCGGTAGCTATACCGGTTGCCTGAAATATCGCCAGCACCAGAGTACCGTAACGGGTGTACTGGCTAATCTTACGACGACCAGATTCCCCTTCTTTCTTCAGTTCTGCCAGGGCCGGATGAACGACCGTCAGCAACTGGATAATAATAGATGCCGAGATGTACGGCATAATACCCAGTGCGAAGATAGAAGCACGGCTGAGAGCACCACCAGAGAACATGTTAAACATTTCAATGATGGTGCCTCGCTGTTGCTCAAGCAGTTTGGCAAGTACAGCGGCATCAATACCAGGGATCGGAATAAAAGAGCCAATACGGAACACAATAAGCGCACCGATAACAAACAGCAGTCTGCGTTTCAGCTCGCCTAAGCCACCTTTGGCACTTTGAAAATCTAATCCCGGTTGTTTAGCCATCTGCTACTTATTCCTCGATTTTACCGCCAGCAGCTTCGATAGCAGCACGAGCGCCTTTAGTAACACGCAGGCCACGAACAGTTACCGGAGTAGAAACTTCACCAGACAGAATCACTTTCGCGAACTCGATCTGAATACCGATAATGTTTGCTGCTTTCAGCGTGTTCAGGTCAACTACGTCGCCTTCTACTTTAGCCAGATCAGAGAGACGAATCTCAGCAGTGATCATTGCTTTACGAGAAGTGAAACCGAATTTCGGCAGACGACGGTACAGTGGCATCTGACCACCCTCGAAACCGCGACGTACGCCACCGCCAGAACGAGATTTCTGACCTTTGTGACCACGACCACCGGTTTTACCGAGGCCAGAACCGATACCACGACCCAGGCGTTTACCCGCCTTTTTGGAGCCTTCGGCCGGAGACAGAGTATTTAAACGCATCTCTTACTCCTCAACTTTAACCATGAAGGAAACCGCGTTGACCATACCACGAACGGCAGGAGTATCCTCACGTTCTACGGTGTGACCAATACGACGCAGACCCAGGCCAAGCAGCGTTGCCTTGTGTTTCGGCAGACGACCGATTGCACTGCGGGTTTGAGTAATTTTAATAGTCTTTGCCATGGTTTATTTCCCCAGAATTTCTTCAACGGATTTACCACGCTTGGCAGCGACCATTTCTGGAGAATTCATATTTTCCAGGCCATCAATAGTTGCACGAACCACGTTGATCGGGTTGGTGGAACCATATGCTTTAGCCAGAACGTTATGAACCCCAGCGACTTCCAGGACGGCGCGCATTGCACCACCGGCGATGATACCGGTACCTTCGGAAGCCGGCTGCATGAATACACGAGAACCCGTGTGAGTACCCTTAACCGGGTGCTGCAGGGTGCCGTGGTTCAGCGCGACGTTAATCATATTGCGACGGGCTTTTTCCATCGCTTTCTGGATCGCTGCCGGAACTTCGCGAGCTTTACCGTAACCAAAACCTACGCGACCGTTACCATCACCAACTACAGTCAGAGCTGTGAAGGAGAAAATACGACCACCTTTAACGGTTTTAGATACGCGGTTTACCGCGATCAGCTTTTCCTGCAGTTCGCCAGCTTGTTTTTCGATGTGAGCCATCTTACACCTCTACCTTAGAACTGAAGGCCAGCTTCACGGGCAGCATCTGCCAGTGCCTGGACACGACCATGATATTGGAACCCGGAACGGTCAAAGGACACATCTTTGATGCCTTTTTCCAGAGCGCGTTCAGCGACAGCTTTACCCACAGCTGCAGCCGCGTCTTTGTTACCGGTGTACTTCAGTTGTTCAGAGATAGCTTTTTCTACAGTAGAAGCAGCTACCAGAACTTCAGAACCGTTCGGTGCAATTACCTGTGCGTAAATATGACGCGGGGTACGATGTACCACCAGGCGAGTTGCGCCCAGCTCTTTGAGCTTGCGGCGTGCGCGGGTCGCACGACGGATACGAGCAGATTTCTTATCCATAGTGTTACCTTACTTCTTCTTAGCCTCTTTGGTACGCACGACTTCGTCGGCGTAACGAACACCCTTGCCTTTATAAGGCTCAGGACGACGGTAGGCGCGCAGATCAGCTGCAACCTGACCGATCAACTGCTTATCAGCGCCTTTCAGCACGATTTCAGTTTGAGTCGGGCACTCTGCAGTGATGCCAGCCGGCAGTTGATGGTCAACAGGATGAGAGAAACCTAAAGCCAGGTTTACTGCATTTCCTTTGACCGCTGCACGGTAACCTACACCAACCAGCTGCAGCTTCTTAGTGAAGCCTTCGGTAACACCGATAACCATTGAGTTCAGCAGGGCACGTGCGGTACCAGCCTGAGCCCAACCGTCTGCGTAACCATCACGCGGACCGAAAGTCAGAGCGTTATCTGCATGTTTCACTTCAACAGCATCGTTGAGAGTACGAGTCAGCTCGCCGTTTTTACCTTTGATCGTGATAACCTGACCGTTGAGTTTTACATCAACGCCGGCAGGAATAACGACCGGTGCTTTAGCAACACGAGACATTTTTTCCTCCGATTAGGCTACGTAGCAGATAATTTCGCCACCAAGACCAGCCTGGCGCGCTGCACGATCAGTCATAACACCTTTAGAGGTAGAAACAACTGCAATACCCAGACCACCCATAACTTTCGGCAGCTCATCTTTTTTCTTATAGATGCGCAGACCTGGGCGGCTGACACGCTGAATGCTTTCTACAACAGCTTTGCCCTGGAAGTATTTAAGAGCTACTTCCAGTTCAGGCTTGGTGTCGCCTTCGATTTTGAAATCTTCAATAAAACCTTCTTCCTTCAGCACGTTGGCAATTGCCACTTTCAGCTTGGAGGAAGGCATGGTGACCGCAGCTTTGTTCGCGGCCTGACCGTTACGGATACGGGTCAGCATATCCGCGATCGGATCTTGCATGCTCATCTGTCTTTACTCCCGTGATTCAATTGGTGACAATTACCAGCTAGCCTTTTTCAGACCCGGGATTTCACCGCGCATAGCGGCTTCACGGACCTTAATACGGCTCAACCCGAACTTCCGCAGGAAAGCGTGCGGACGACCAGTTTGACGGCAGCGATTACGCTGACGAGACGGGCTGGAATCACGCGGCAGAGTCTGCAGCTTGAGAACGGCATTCCAACGATCTTCGTCGGTTGCGTTCACATCAGAGATGATAGCTTTCAGTTCAGCGCGTTTAGCGAAGAATTTATCAGCTAAAGCTACGCGCTTTACTTCGCGTGCTTTCATTGATTGCTTAGCCATTAAGTAACCCTACCTTACTTGCGGAACGGGAAGTCAAAGGCAGCCAGCAGAGCACGGCCTTCTTCGTCAGATTTCGCAGTAGTGGTAATGGTAATATCCAAACCACGCACGCGGTCGACTTTATCGTAGTCGATTTCTGGGAAGATGATCTGCTCACGGACACCCATGCTGTAGTTACCACGACCGTCAAAAGACTTAGCGGACAAGCCACGGAAGTCACGGATACGCGGTACAGCAATAGTGATCAGGCGCTCAAAGAACTCCCACATGCGTTCGCCACGCAGAGTTACTTTACAGCCGATCGGATAGCCCTGACGGATTTTGAAGCCTGCAACAGATTTGCGTGCTTTGGTGATCAACGGTTTTTGACCGGAGATTGCTGCCAGGTCAGCTGCTGCGTTATCCAGCAGTTTCTTGTCAGCGATCGCTTCACCAACACCCATGTTCAGGGTGATCTTCTCGACCCGAGGGACTTGCATGACAGAATTGTAGTTAAACTCAGTCATGAGTTTTTTAACTACTTCGTCTTTGTAGTAATCATGCAGTTTCGCCATCGTACTACTCCAAATTACTTGATAGTTTCGCTATTAGACTTGAAGAAACGGACTTTTTTGCCGTCTTCGAATCTAAAGCCTACACGGTCAGCCTTGCCGGTTGCCGCATTGAAGATTGCAATGTTAGAGATCTGAATAGCTGCTTCTTTCTCAACAATGCCGCCTGGTTGATTCAGGGCCGGAACCGGCTTCTGATGTTTCTTAACCAGGTTGATACCTTCAACGATGACCTTGCCGGAAGACAGGACATTCTTAACTTTACCGCGCTTACCTTTATCTTTGCCGGTCAGCACGATAACTTCGTCATCACGACGGATTTTCGCTGCCATGATTCGCTCCTTAGAGTACTTCTGGTGCCAGAGAGATGATTTTCATAAACTTCTCAGAACGAAGTTCACGAGTTACCGGCCCAAAAATACGCGTACCGATGGGCTGCTCGCTGTTGTTGTTCAGAAGAACACAAGCATTACCATCGAAGCGAACGACAGAACCGTCAGGGCGACGAACACCCTTCTTGGTGCGCACCACTACCGCCTTCAGCACATCACCTTTTTTGACCTTACCACGCGGAATTGCTTCTTTGATGGTGATCTTGATGATGTCGCCTACGCCTGCGTAGCGACGGTGCGAGCCACCCAGAACCTTGATACACATTACGCGACGTGCACCGGAGTTGTCGGCGACGTTCAGCATAGTCTGTTCTTGGATCATTTTAGTGCTCCGCTAATGTCAACTACTACTGAGACCCTAAAAACGGGTCGTTAAAAAGCCCCATATCGGGGGCGCGGCATTATAACACCGCTTACCGGATATGGGTAGAAAAAATAAACGGCCCATCGCTGGACCGTTTATTATTGAGAATGCGTACTGTATTACAGAACCGCTTTCTCTACAACGCGAACCAGCGTCCAGGACTTAGTCTTGGACAGCGGACGGCATTCGCGGATTTCAACCACGTCACCGATACCGCATTCGTTGTTCTCGTCATGTACGTGCAGTTTGGTCGTACGCTTGATGAATTTACCGTAGATCGGGTGTTTCACAAAACGTTCGATAGCAACAACAATGGATTTCTCCATTTTGTCGCTAACTACGCGACCTTGCAGAGTACGGATTTTATCGGTCATTACGCACCCGCCTTCTGAGTCAGTAAAGTCTTAACGCGTGCAACATCACGACGAACCTGCTTCAGCAGGTGAGTCTGTTGCAGCTGGCCACTTGCAGCCTGCATACGCAGGTTGAACTGCTCACGCAGCAGGTTCAGCAGCTCAGCGTTCAGCTCTTCAACGCTTTTTTCACGCAGCTCATTTGCTTTCATTACATCACCGTCTTAGTTACAAAGGTGGTTTTAATCGGCAGTTTTGCTGCTGCCAGCTCGAAGGCTTCACGGGCCAGCTCTTCCGGAACGCCGTCCATTTCATACAGGACTTTACCCGGCTGAATCAAGGCAACCCAATACTCCACGTTACCTTTACCTTTACCCATACGAACTTCCAGCGGCTTCTCGGTGATCGGTTTGTCCGGGAATACACGGATCCAGATCTTACCCTGACGCTTAACTGCACGTGTCATGGCACGACGTGCTGCTTCGATCTGACGAGCGGTCAGACGACCACGGCCAACAGCTTTCAGACCGTAAGTGCCGAAGCTCACATCCGTGCCCTGCGCCAGACCACGGTTGCGGCCTTTGTGCACCTTACGGAATTTTGTACGCTTTGGTTGTAACATCAGCGACGCTCCTTATTTACGGCCTTTACGCTGCTGCTTTTTCGGTTGAGCAGCCGGTTTTTCCGGTTGTTCAACAGCAGCCATACCACCAAGGATCTCACCTTTGAAGATCCACACTTTAACGCCGATTACACCATAAGTGGTGTGCGCTTCAGAGGTGTTGTAGTCAATGTCAGCACGCAGAGTGTGCAGCGGAACACGACCTTCGCGGTACCATTCGGTACGTGCGATTTCCGCGCCGCCCAGACGGCCGCTAACTTCAACTTTGATACCTTTAGCGCCCAGACGCATTGCGTTCTGTACAGCACGCTTCATAGCACGACGGAACATAACACGACGTTCCAGCTGAGAAGTAATGCTGTCAGCAACCAGTTTTGCGTCCAGTTCAGGTTTACGAACTTCGGCGATATTGATCTGAGCAGGAACGCCAGCGATATCCGCTACGACCTTGCGCAGTTTTTCTACGTCTTCGCCTTTCTTACCGATAACGATACCCGGGCGAGCGGTGTGAATGGTCACACGGATGCTCTTAGCCGGACGCTCGATAACGATACGAGATACGGACGCTTTAGCCAGTTCCTTAGTAAGGTACTGGCGTACTTTAAAATCGCTGTCCAGGTTGTCAGCGAATTCTTTGGTGTTCGCGAACCAGGTAGAGTTCCAAGGTTTGACAATACCCAGGCGAATACCATTAGGATGTACTTTCTGACCCATTGCTAGTCTCCAGAGTCTCAGCGATCGGACACAACCACAGTAATGTGGCTGGTGCGCTTCAGGATGCGATCTGCACGACCTTTTGCACGCGGCATAATGCGCTTCATGCTCGGGCCTTCGTCTACGAAAATTTTCGCAACTTTCAGATCGTCAATGTCAGCGCCATCGTTGTGTTCAGCGTTAGCAATGGCAGATTCCAGAACTTTCTTGACCAGTACAGCCGCTTTCTTATTGGTGTAGGTCAGAATATCCAGGGCCTGCGACACTTTCTTACCGCGAATCAGGTCAGCAACAAGGCGAACCTTCTGAGCAGAAGAACGAGCATGGCGATGTTGAGCTAAAGTTTCCATCTCTTCCTCCTACCTTATTTCTTCTTCGCTTTTTTATCAGCAGCGTGGCCGCGATAAGTACGAGTCGGTGCGAATTCACCCAGTTTGTGACCGACCATTTCGTCGGAAACAAATACCGGAACGTGCTGACGACCATTATGGACAGCGATGGTCAAACCGATCATGTTAGGAAAGATCGTTGAACGACGGGACCAAGTGCGCAGGGGCTTCTTGTCTCCGCTTTCCACCGCTTTCTCTACCTTCTTCAGCAAGTGCAGGTCAATAAAAGGACCTTTCTTGAGAGAACGTGGCATGGCTTATCCTCTAATATTATTTGCTACGGCGACGTACGATAAATTTATCAGTACGCTTGTTGCTGCGAGTCTTCTTACCTTTGGTCTGAACGCCCCATGGAGTTACCGGGTGCTTACCAAAGTTACGACCTTCACCACCACCATGTGGGTGGTCGACTGGGTTCATCGCAGTACCGCGAACGGTAGGACGAACACCACGCCAGCGTGCAGCACCTGCTTTACCCAGAACGCGCAGCATATGCTCAGCATTGCCAACTTCGCCCAGAGTAGCGCGGCAGTCTGCTTCGACTTTACGCATTTCACCAGAACGCAGACGCAGGGTGACATAAGCACCATCACGCGCAACGATCTGAACGTAAGTACCAGCGGAACGTGCCAGCTGACCGCCTTTACCTGGTTTCATTTCTACGTTATGAACGGTAGAACCAACCGGGATATTGCGCATCGGCAGGGTGTTGCCTGCTTTGATTGCAGCATCAACGCCAGACTGAATCTGGTCGCCAGCTTTCAGGCCTTTAGGGGCCAGAATGTAACGGCGCTCGCCATCTTTGTACAGAACCAGTGCGATGTTCGCAGAACGGTTCGGATCGTACTCAAGACGCTCAACAACTGCCGGGATACCGTCTTTGTTGCGTTTGAAGTCAACCAGACGATAAGCCTGCTTGTGGCCACCACCGATGTGACGAGTGGTGATACGGCCATTGTTGTTACGACCACCGGATTTGCTGTTTTTTTCCAGCAGCGGAGCAAAAGGTTTGCCCTTGTGCAGCTCAGGGTTAACCACTTTAACTACGTGGCGACGACCCGGAGATGTCGGTTTACATTTAACAACTGCCATTGTATTACTCCTCCGACTTACTCAGCGCCGCCAACGAAGTCCAGATTCTGGCCTTCTTTCAGGGTGACGTAAGCTTTTTTCCAGTCGCTACGACGACCGATACGCTGTCCGTGACGTTTAACTTTCCCTTTAACTACCAGGGTGTTAACGACTTCGACTTCGACTTCAAACAGTTTCTGCACAGCAGCTTTGATTTCTGCTTTGGTCGCGTCTTTAGCAACTTTGAGAACGATGGTGTTAGTTTTTTCCATCGCAGTAGACGCTTTTTCAGAAACGTGCGGTGCACGCAGCACCTTCAGCAGACGTTCTTCACGAATCATGCCAGCATCTCCTCAACTTGCTTAACAGCATCAGCAGTCATTACGACTTTGTCGAAGGCGATCAGGCTAACCGGGTCGATACCAGTTGCATCGCGTACGTCAACCTTGTGCAGGTTGCGCGCAGCCAGGAACAGGTTTTCGTCCAGCTCACCGGTGATGATCAGCACATCTTCCAGAGCCATGTCTTTCAGTTTCTGTGCCAGCAGCTTGGTTTTCGGCGCTTCAACAGAGAAAGATTCGACAACGATCAGACGATCCTGACGTACCAGTTCGGACAGGATGCTTTTCAGCGCGCCGCGGTACATCTTTTTGTTAACTTTTTGACTGTGGTCCTGCGGACGCGCAGCGAAAGTCACGCCACCAGAACGCCAAATCGGGCTCTTGATAGAACCAGAACGCGCACGGCCGGTACCTTTCTGGCGCCACGGTTTTTTACCGGAACCAGTTACTTCAGCACGAGTCTTCTGAGCACGAGAACCCTGACGTGCACCAGCTGCATAAGCAACAACAACCTGGTGTACCAGCGCTTCGTTAAAATCACGACCGAAGGTAGTTTCGGAAACAGTCAGCGCGCTCTGCGCGTCTTTCAATACTAATTCCATTGCTATCTCCTCACGCCTTCACAGCTGGTTTAACGATCAGGTCGCTACCGGTTGCACCCGGGACCGCACCTTTAACCAGCAGCAGGTTGCGCTCAGCGTCAACACGTACTACGTCCAGGCTCTGAACGGTTACACGTTCGTTACCCAGCTGACCTGCCATTTTCTTGCCTTTGAACACTTTGCCCGGAGTCTGGTTCTGACCGATAGAACCCGGAACGCGGTGAGACAAGGAGTTACCGTGGGTAGCGTCCTGGGTACGGAAGTTCCAGCGCTTAACGGTACCTGCGAAACCTTTACCTTTAGAGGTGCCAGTTACGTCAACTTTTTTAACTTCGGCAAACAGCTCAACGCTAATGCTCTGACCTACGGTGAATTCTTCGCCGTCAGCAAGACGGAATTCCCACAGACCACGGCCAGCTTCTACGCCAGCTTTAGCGAAGTGACCCGCTTCCGGCTTAGTTACACGGTTAGCTTTTTTAGCACCAGTGGTCACCTGAATAGCGCGGTAGCCATCGTTAGCCAGATCTTTAACCTGAGTAACGCGGTTTGCTTCAACTTCGATTACGGTTACTGGGATAGATACGCCATCTTCAGTGAAGATGCGGGTCATACCCACTTTTTTACCGACTAAACCAATCATTGTTTCAACCTCTCAATCGCTCGATGACCTGATTAACCCAGGCTGATCTGCACGTCTACAC
This sequence comes from Phytobacter palmae, assembly GCF_039409775.1. Lineage (NCBI taxonomy): Bacteria > Pseudomonadati > Pseudomonadota > Gammaproteobacteria > Enterobacterales > Enterobacteriaceae > Phytobacter > Phytobacter palmae. Next base: position 24,075 of record NZ_JBCIVJ010000037.1, read on the forward strand.
CGGCAGCCAGGTCCAGACGCATCAGAGCATCAACGGTTTTCTCGGTTGGCTCAACGATGTCAACCAGACGCTTGTGAGTGCGGATTTCGTACTGATCGCGCGCGTCTTTGTTAACGTGCGGGGAGATCAGAACGGTGAAGCGCTCTTTGCGGGTCGGCAGCGGGATCGGACCACGGACTTGCGCACCAGTGCGCTTGGCAGTCTCGACGATTTCCGCGGTTGATTGATCGATCAGACGATGATCAAACGCTTTCAGGCGGATACGGATTCTTTGGTTCTGCATGAGACCAGAGCTCCAATTATTTTATAGACGAAATGATTACTCCTCATACCCATTACGATTGATGGGAGAGTGTAACCGTTCTTACATAGCCCCCCGATTGGGAGCATTGTTTGATAGCAAAATGCGCTATCGGGGTTCATATCGAACCAGCCGTCAATTACGACAAGCCCGCGCATTATACGTAAATCTGGCATTTACGCAAGGGGCGTTTATAAATTAAACGGCTACACATCTGGCTTCGCAAATTGTTTGTAGCACGATGTATGGCGGTCTTTTTTTTCTCGGGCTAGTGCGCAAGAAGTACTTCACCCTCTTTTGCCGCTTGCCTCCGTCGTAGATGCTCAAATGCAAGCGAGCATGTGGAGGTTAAATGGCAAGTACAATTCTCTTTGTGGTTATTTATCTAATACTTAATGCATTCCTGGTTTGGTATGACGTCCGGCAAGGTCTTCTACCCGATCGCTTCACCTGCCCTCTTCTCTGGGCCGGGCTGTTTTATTTTGGCTGGTTCAATCCCGCGCTGTTACAGGAAAAGGTTTTTGGGGCAATTGCGGGATACGGCGGATTCGCAGCACTCTATTGGGGGTATCGCTTTCTCCGACATCAGGAGGGACTCGGCTATGGTGACGTAAAATTTCTGGCTGCGCTCGGTGCCTGGCATGGCTGGGAAGCCTTACCTTTACTTATCTTCATTGCCGCCTTACTTGCGTCAGGTGTCGTTTGCCTGATGACGCTAAAATGCAGAAATCTGCAGATAATAAAAAACCCGCTCCCTTTTGGTCCATTCCTGGCGGGCGCGGGTTTGATAATAGCTTATCAAAGCATTTTCAGGTCGATAGTCAATCTTCAACCTTGATTTGCGACTGAAGATAGTTCTGCAAACCAATCTTGCCGATAAGATCCAGCTCGGTTTCCAGCCAGTCAATGTGGCCTTCTTCGTCGGCAAGAATTTCAATCATCATGTCCCGACTGACATAGTCGTGCACACTGTCAGCATAGGCAATGGCTTCACGTAAATCTCTTGCCCCTTCCAGTTCCAGTCGTAAATCGGACTGAAGCATTTCCTCAACGTCTTCACCGATGCCGAGTTTGCCCAGGTCTTGCAGATTCGGAATGCCTTCAAGAAACAGAATACGCTCGATGTATTTATCGGCGTGTTTCATTTCATCGATGGATTCGTGATATTCAACATCATTAAGGCGCATCAGGCCCCAGTTTTTGAACATTCTCGCATGGAGAAAATACTGGTTGATTGCGACAAGCTCGTTTCCCAACAACTTATTGAGATAATTTATAACTTTGACATCACCTTTCATTATAGTCCCTCCGCTTCCACTCATTGAAGCGTAGATCGGGCTACGGGGAAGTCAAAAAAAAGCAGAAGTCTCAGGCAGTTTCTTTATATTCCGGGATCTGTAGCAACTCGTCCTGCATAATTTCACGAGCAGCACGTACACACTTACCACACTGATTTCCAACAGGAATAAACTTGCGCAATTGCTGAAAGGATTGGGGATGAAACTGGCGTACAGCCTGGCGAATTTTTTTATCACTTACACCATTACACAAACAAACGTACATAATCACTCCCGTTCAATTTATGTGCAAAGTCTAAATGAGAATAGTTATGATTACAATAGCACAACGATGTTTGTATGCCGGGATGATGTGGAAAAATGCGAACAAATATGACGGCCAGCGAACAGACAGCAAAAAGGGCGCCTTAGCGCCCTTTTCAATTCAAAACTAATTAGCGAGTAATTAGCCCAGAACTTTTGCTACAACGCCCGCGCCTACAGTACGGCCGCCTTCACGGATTGCGAAACGCAGACCGTCGTCCATCGCGATCGGGTGGATCAGGGTAACAACCATTTTGATGTTGTCGCCCGGCATTACCATCTCTACGCCTTCCGGCAGTTCGATGGT
>NZ_JBCIVJ010000038.1:0-25630 GCF_039409775.1 Phytobacter palmae
TAAAACGGGCAACAGACTGAAGGGCATCGTTATCATGGCCATGAACAATAAAAACTTTTCAGGAGACCGGACGAAATACGGCAGGCTCGGGATCGTGTTCATTTTCAACATACTGCTGGTAATCACGGATGAACGTGACCAGTAATGATGAGGTAAATTTACGGACAGATTCAATAATTTGTCGATCATAGAAAAACATATGGCAAAAATTTAAGGAAAAATTGTCATCGGTAGCCATTTTATCTATCAGCAGAAGCTTCAGGCCTAAAATATCCCCCGGTTTTTCCGGCCACTGTAGTACAGCGGAACCAGCCATGCTGGATTCAGTTTTACTGCTCCTTGCAAGAAATGCGTCAAGGTCAACATGTTGTGTCAGGCGCGTATTGACGTCCCGTAATGCATCGGATTTTAGTAGTCGGGCAAGCTGCTTCAGTGGTTGTTGGTAGTTCTGAACGTCAGCGCGCTGCAGATCAAATACGCAATTTTTCAGTGACTGAAAGATATCAATCGCCATCCTGTCCGCTCTCCTGTCTTTGTTGTTCTGCACTGTCCAGAATCTGTTGACGCAGATTTTCTTTCATGTGTTCGATTAACGGACTGACCATAGGATTAGTGGCATAACCAGAAGAGCGTTCGTCCACCATGCTGCACGCTTCCTGAATCGCGTTCTCAATGCTGGCAGGATCGTTAGCGTCAAAATGGACATCATAACTACCGTTTAAGGCCTCTGATGCTCTCTCAACCTCTCTTAACTGCTTCTGCAATTCATCTATGCCTGTAATTTTGACGCCCATAGCAATCTCCTGCACAAGTGAAATAAACCAGCAAGTACAGGTAGCATGGTGGAGACATGGTGAAATAGATATGAGTCAAAATTCACAGAATTTCATCAATCTCCGGGTCTACCGCTTTTCGGATCTAGGGTGAAAAAGTGAGAAGTAAGGATATGTTAAACCTATTCATATGCCCTACATCTGCATATGCTATAACTATACATATACCATGCATCTACATATACTTGGCATATGATGAAGATTTCAGTATTTGAGTATGTTTTTCATTCGACCTGGCGACTCCAGGAACTGGAGGAAATTATGAGAACAGTTTCTATTTTTAAAAACGGCAATAACCGCGCCATCCGTCTGCCTCGTGACATGGATTTTGAGGGGGTGAGCGAGCTGGAGATCGTCCGGGAAGGGGACAGCATCATTCTGCGCCCCGTCCGGCCGACCTGGGGCTCATTCCTGGAGCTCGAAAAGGCAGACCCGGACTTTATGACGGAGCGCGAGGACGTTGTCAGCGACGAAGGACGAGTTAACCTGTGAACAAAATGTATATGCTCGACACGAATATCTGCTCGTTCATCATGCGCGAGCAGCCGGAAGCCGTGCTGATGCGACTGGAGCAGGCGGTACTGCGCGGCCACCGTATCGTGGTCTCGGCCATCACTTACGCCGAAATGCGCTCCGGCGCCACCGGCCCGAAGGCCTCCCCGCGCCACATTGCGCTGGTTGACGCGTTCTGCGCCCGCCTCGATGCCGTCCTGCCCTGGGATCGCGCCGCGGTGGATGCGACCACTGAGATTAAGATGGCGCTGCGCATGGCCGGCACGCCGATCGGCCCGAACGACACGGCCATTGCCGGACATGCAATTGCGGCTGGCGCCGTACTGGTGACGAATAATGTGAGGGAGTTTGAACGGGTGCCGGGCCTGGTGCTGGAAGAATGGGTAAATTAAAAAAACATTTTCTGAGGTTACGAAAGTCCGCTTCGTGCCCGGGGAGGGCATTATGCATACCAGGGAAGCAAAACCGGAATGCTTCCCCGTGTGGTGCGCTGCATCATGAAAACCTCCTGCCTTTTAACCGGAATGGCTGGTTAAGTGCTTAAGTGGGAACAACCTCTGCCTTCGCAAAGAGGGGCCTTAACCGAAAGAAATCTCGTCCGCCCATTTTGTCGCTTCCTGCATGGCCTCGATGACGGAGAACTCACTGATATTCAGCGTATGGCAGATTTCTGAAGCGCCTTCCCAGTTATACTGTTCATAACACAGAGAAAGAGCCAGTATGTTATAAAGATCTCCTTGATGTTCACAAAGCGCAGCTGAGACAGCATGCGGAACTGATATCTGTTTAATTAAATCTTCCATCGGTACTTCAAGAATAATATCCAACAAGGAGAACAGGCCACACACAAATGCATTACAGGGTAACAAAGCGCGTTCTGTCTGGCGGGCAATCAGTTCACAAAATTTCCCGCGGACCATACTTAAATGATAGCACTCAGAAACGCCAGCCACGCCCATATTTGCCAGTGCAGCTACCGTAACAAAACGCCTTATCGCATCACCCCCCAGATACATCAGCATTTCTTTCAGGGTAAAATTATCTGTTTTCATAATGCCATGCGATTTAAACAGTAAGTTTCTTACATAACGCATTATTTTATAAGACAACGTCAGATCCGTTTTTAGCAGGCTTTCAATAGCTGAAAAATCAGGGGCCTCCCTGTTTACCTCCATCATCAGCCTGCACAAAGAGAACGTATTCTGAGGAAGACATTTATTCTTCATAATCTCGGGCCGGCTAAAGAAATACCCCTGAAAAAAAGAGAAACCCGCGCTCCTGTACAGATCAAATTCTTCCTTCGTCTCCACTTTTTCTGCGAGAAATTCTGTGGCTTTTAACCAATCTTGTTTTACGTTTATATAATGAAGGATATCCTGATAGCTATTTCCTCTTATATCAAATTTAATGACACTGATATACCTGAGGAAGCGATCCCACGAGTCTTTCATCGTGAAATCATCGAGGGCAAGCTGATAGCCTTTGTTATGCAGGTCCTTCACCGCATCGAAGAGCCTTTCATCAGGTATGGCGTTTTCAAGAATTTCGATAACCACATTCTCGTGCGGCAAAGCGTCTCCCAGGCCACTGATGAGCATCTGGTGCGGAACATTGATATAAGCACTATGACTGCAGGCAATGCGGGGAACAGGAATGCACAGAAACTGATCTGATATCACCCGTGAAGTGGCATATTCTGGCGAAACATCAGGAAAAGCATTATTCATACCATCCCTGAAGAGAAGCTCATAAGCGATAGTGCGCATTTCCCGGTCAAAAATGGGCTGGCGTGCAATGTAGGAATACATGTTTATTGTCCACAGATCGGAATTAAGGTTTTAATCAGTTCAAGCTTAACACAGACTATTTCAGCAATAAATGTGATCCGGTGCAAAAATCATGCATAAAAGAACCAGGAATATACGACATCCATATTCCCGGAAAAAAGAATTGATCACTGAGTTGTTACATAACTACATCATGATTGTGTTCGCAAGGATGGCTGCTGTCCAGAGGGAGTAAATCTTTATCCTAAATATTTGACACATTTCAAAGAACCAGAAGTAATGAATACACCTTCACCCTCCGCTATCAGTTGACGCAACTGATTCGAATTATCGTAAATATATTTTAATAAGCTAACAAACCATGATCGGGCTACGTATTAATTATTCCCGACACATCATGAATAAGAATGCAACATTTTTCTGTGAATATTCACGCGTAAAGAGTACTCGTAAACTGCGAAAGTTCTGTATAGTGTGAATACACCTGTCTATTAATGAAATTTATTCGTGCTGTGACCGGAATCATTCAGATCCCGGAGAGGTAAAAACCTGTCCATCCCCGCCATGCTTCCGGCGATCGGATGGCCTGGCTGAACCGGGCCCTGCTGAACGGTTCAGGTTTAAGGTTACTTTGCGTACTGCAGTGATAACGCCCAGGGCAATACCTGTGAAAGCCTGCCGGCAAAACAGCAAAAACAGAATTTCAGATGGCAGTTACAGAGTTTCACTGTCGTGTAATCAGGGCCTTTCCCTCCATCCGGAATGGCGTACGGCAGCAGGCACAGTGCATCCTCTGACCGCCTGTTGCATAACAGATATTTCACCCCTTTTTCTGACTTGGCCGGATGAATACCTTCCCGTTATGTCAGAATACCCATGGTAATGCGTCTGATGAACAGCAAAGAAAGGCCATATAATCTTAATGAACTTGTCGGGGAAGCTGCCTTCGATGTTCTTTTAACGGCTCAGCCTGTCACGACCGCCTCGATAATTCTTGCATTGCGGGCGCGCATGCTTACAGAACAGAACAGTGAAAGATGTCTCGCCTATCAGGGTGCAATTGACACTCTTACTTCTTACGCAGAAGCAGCCAGTGTTCAGCGATCGCGGAGGAAGAAGGGCATTACCCGTTCACCTGCGGAACAGTTTCCCCCTGTACGGCCAGGTAAATACCGGCACTGACTTCGCTGATCCAGCGGGACAGACGTGAAAGCCCGCCCCCCAATCCTGATGGCATACTCCAGGGAGATATAAACACGTTACGGACAAATCTGAAGAAGACCACAGTGCAGGGCAGTAATGGCGGAAGAACACGCCAGCACTGATGGTTCATTGTGATGTGTCTGCCGGGCCGGCGGTACCGACGAAGATGTCATCAATCTGGCTTCAGACTGACTGTCGTGCCCGGCCATCCTTTTTCAGTTTTTCCGGTAAGGATGTCAGCGGCAGCAACAGGTCATCCCTTCCGTTACTGTTTCTGATCCTCATACTGGTAATCATCAGACGCGGGTTAATATGTAAAACTGCCGGGATGCAACTCAGGACCGGAAGACACAGAGAGTTACGGTTCGTGTTAAAAAATTTAATTCACAGGCGCGATGCATCAAGACCGGCCGCTTTTAGTCTTTCCGCGATTTTCATTATTCTTAGAACTTCACTTCTGAATGATTTATTAATGCCAATGCCTTCACAGATCACTTCACAGTTAAGATGTTTTAATGTGTCGGCATATTTTATTAATTGCAAATTCATTTCTGCCGTTTTAGCGCCGGAAGCAGCGTCGGCAATGGCTTTCTGTATTGCAGAATAGACCGGCAAGAGGGTATCCATTACGTCATCCTTCAGTTAAAGGGCTCAACAAAATCACATTGCTGAGCCGAAAAGTATAACAGTGTAATTACTGCTGCCGGCCAGGTTCATAGCGCTGCCGGGACATGACCGCAATGCAGAAGGAAGGCCTTCCTGAGGTCAACAGACCGGAAAAAAAAGCAACCATCCTGACTCCTATCAGTGGTTAAACAGCAGATGTACACCTTTTGTTGCACGAATAACCGGGGCAGACTGACGGACTGAGGATAGCAGAAAGGGTAAAGATAACAACACAAAGCCCGACTTCCGGCAGGATGCCAGGAGACGTGGGTCTCGTCGTGTAAGGGTTACAATAGTATGATGCTTTTCACCCGCTCAATAGCAGGACGGATACCATTGCGCCGGAGCCACTGTTGCCCTGACGGGTCATAACATAATTCAAACCGTATGCTAAACTCTGTCACCTTATCCTCAGCCAGGCAAGTTCATGTCTATTACGCGCAGCGGGATTGCTGGTTTTTCCTGAACTGCAAAATTAAATACCGGAGCGATAATTTTGTCAGCCCTTTCTGAACTGTTAATAAGTGAAGTGATCTGGGAAATGCTATCCGCTAATGAAGAAGTCTCACAAGCGTCTGTCCTCTCCCGCCTTTGTATCCGTATGCTTGCAGAATGGGATGAGAAAAGATGTTATGCCTATGTAACGGCGATACGTAAATTAAAATACGACCTCAATGTGAAACGGGTAAACCTTAATTAAATATATGCGCAACTGTTTACACTTTGTGTAAAAAATGAAGCATGACAGCTTGTCGGGAAGGTGCCGGACAGGAATATCATATATTAAGGATAACCTCTGTTCCGACAGCGCAGGTTCGGCATACTCTGTACCAGCATGATGTCATTCATAAGCTGGCGTAATTCTGAAAATACCTGGTTTCACGAAAATTTCAGAATATCAGTCTGTCTGGCATGCAGCCCTGGATCATGACACATATTCCAGGCACATTCCTATAGATAACATACCGGCTTCGTTTATTTTGTATTATGTAACGAAGATGCATTTGCATGCCCTCCTGCACAGCCCGGATTTCTGTGCAGGAGGGTTCATTTTATGGCTTCCCATTTCCGTATGTTCAGTACTCCCCGTGGAGGAAAAAATCTCTCACTCCCCATGGTCATAAAAAAATAAAAGACAACCCTTATCAGGATTACTTAAGCGTAACTGAACAAACTCCCTGAAAATTATCAGATGAGCAGATGAATCCGATGATGATCATGGACAAAGCCGTTTCTTCGGTATTGTTTATATTCGGGTCTGGACTGACAATACTTCAATAAACTCCGAGATAATAAAAATGTTACCCGTAAATGATGCAAAACGTCTTCATTCACTTTATATGCTGGATCTGCCTGATAACCGGGAAGAGAAACGGTTTGATCGTCTGACCCGTGTTGCAAGGCGTTGCTTATCTGCACCTGTCGGGCTTATAAGCCTGATTGAAAAAGACAGGCCGGCGCTGATGTTCTGTTCTGGCCTCAACGAAAAAGATGCATCACAAGTCGTTTCTTTCTGCAACTGTGTCGTTCATTCGGAGGAAATGCTCGTTGTTGAAGATGCCAGTGCCGATGAACGCTTTAATGCTAACCTACTGGTGACAGGTGTTCCTTTTATTCGCTTTTACGCGGGATGCCCGCTGCGTCTCCCCGGTGGCGACATCGCCGGAACGTTGTGTGTGGTTGACACCAGACCCCGGATACCTGACGGGGAAGAATTAACCCTGCTTAAGGATATTGCTGCTCTGGTTGAGGAGGAGTTTTATATTATCAGTCTTGCCCTGACGGATGCGCTGACCGGCGTTCTTAACCGACGGGGATTTTATAAGAAATGTGAGCCCTGGATAACCCTCAGAAAAAAGCGTAATCAGACTTTCTGCATAATTCTTTTTGACCTGGATAACCTTAAACCGGTTAATGACAAATACGGACACGTGGCAGGCGACCAGTTACTGCAACAGTTTGCCGGGATACTCAGGCGGAGTGCCGGACAGGGGGATATCCTTGCCCGTCTGGGCGGTGATGAATTTGTGGTACTCACCGACTGTTCAGATATGCGGGAAATCATCCTGTTTACAGAAAAAATGAGTAATTTAACGAGTGTATATAACCAGAATAACGGAAGCAGTTTACCGTTAAGTTATTCATGGGGTGTCAGCATAAATACACCCGGTGATACAGTTCCGTTATCAGATATGCTGATTCAGAGCGATCGCAATATGTACGATAATAAAAGAGCAAAAAAATCAGTGAGCTTACCGGAAACTTAACGAATACTCCGGCATGACCCGGCCCGGTGATATTCTCTTAATACTTTTCACCGTATCCGTAAAAAAAAGAATGTTTTACCGGATACCTTTCTGCCCCTGCTTACCGTGCTGATTACAGCTGCTGTACAGGGGCAGCCATGAGCAGGTACTGTTAACATTGCTCAGGCGTTACGGCCCCCATGGCTGTTTTGCCCTCCCCTTTTACCGGCTTCTGAGGCACGCTCAGGATCATGTTTGAAATTCCCGCCACTCATTTTCCCGCCTTTCCGGCCGGCTTCTGAAGCGCGTTGCTTATCTTCGGCAAAATTACCAGAACCACCACGGCGTTGAGTCATAATCTGTTCCTCGTACAGGGATGAAGGATAATTCAGGTTGTCTCAGACAGAATTAAGCGTAGCAGCCATCCGTGTCGCTTCAACCCTGAAAACACACCCGAACCATACCAGGATAATTCTTATAATATACCTCGTAACATTCAGTCATTCGTATTATTTCATGAACCTGGTTTCAGTGTTCTCAGCCTGACTTAGTGAATGAGCCAGTAATTTAAAAGCTCATCCTGAATTCGGGGGTCTGTGTTTTATTTATGTGAGTACCTCAACAGTGGTCCACAATAAAACGTTCAGGCGATTGATAAATTAAAAATAATACTTATGGTTTAGCTGAAATTTATTCGGCAGCAAGATTTTGGGATTTCCCCCAATAACTCGCTATAGTTGAATAATGTTCCCTAAAGCCGCAGGACGTCTGTATGGACGACGGTTTTTACTGGATTAGTTTCCAGGGCATTGTGCAGATAGCTTTTTTATCAAACGAACCTGTTGAAGATATTGACCGGGGAGTCGCCGCGACTGGCGTCTGGTTTCTGACCGGTGAAAAGGGGGAAGTCTGTGGGATGGAAGACGTAAAAGTCCTGTCCGGAAAGCTGGCGGGGCCTGATGAAACTTTTTCTGCCGTCTGATGGCATTCGTTCCGTTACGTTGCTACTTTTAATCTGTACAGTACTTATGCTTACTTTTTTTTATGTCAGGCCGGATATACTGCGAGAAAATGGCTCGCTGTAAGGTGTTTGCTGTATGCCTCACAGGCTTTTCAACTTGTACCTGCCTGCCGGATGCTCCCTGTCGCCAGATAACATGACTTTTTCCCGGAGAACCTGCCCTGCCGGGCAGGCTTTTTTTGCATTATTCATTCCGCACGTGGTTTAAGGCAACCTGAATAACAGAGAACGTAGCGCAATGTGTGACGCACATCAATAGCGTGGAAACAACCCGATATATCGGACACCCCTCCTGACGGCAGCAGAAAATCATTCTTTCGGTTTATTCTGAAAATAAATCCCTTGTTTTAAGTTTATTTATATTATTACTACACACCGTTTCGCTTGTAAAACGTCAGGCAGAGGTAAAATATGCATTTTGAGGTCATAAGCGAGCATACCGAGAATGTGTTAAATCTTATGATGGATTGAATCGCCACGGATAATCTAGACACTTCCGAGCCGTTGATAATACTGTTTTTCACATTCCGCCGGTGACATCTGATCGCTAGAACCATGCCGACGCTTACTGTTATAAAACATTTCGATGTAATCAAAAATATCGCTGCGGGCTTCTTCCCGCGTCCCGTAGATCTTTTCCTTTATCCGTTCACGCTTCAGTAGCTGGAAAAAACTTTCTGCAACTGCATTGTCGTGACAGTTACCGCGACGGCTCATACTGCCCTCCAGGCCGTGTGATTTCAGGAACGACTGCCACTCATGGCTTGTGCACTGACTGCCCCGATCCGAATGAACCAGCACCTGTTTTTGGGGATTACGCCGCCATACCGCCATCAGCAGTGCGTTCAGGACAATGTCCTTTGTCATCCGGGATTGCATTGACCAGCCGATAACTTTGCGCGGGAACAGGTCGACACTACGGCCAGATACAGCCAGCCTTCGTGGGTTCGGAATAGAGTAAGAGGCAGCGCGTAGTCGGACTATTTCCCTGCCTCTCCTCCCCGAACCGGACGTGCAGTAGAGTAGAGCGCCAGCGAGTTACTGTTTGCAAAGCACTTTTCCGGACGCCCCCTCCCCAAACCGGGCATGAGTCTTTCGATCTCACCCGGCTTTCCAGTGTCATATTTCCCGAGGTCTGGCAGGTCTGGTTCTGTGAATATTTTGATGGCATTCTCGACACACAACTAAGGTTTTACGATGTCGTGAAGCCATTATCCTCAGCCATCCTGGTTTCTCTTTCCTGCCTCGTTGACTCAGATCGCTCAGTTTGCGGATATGATGAACTTCGAAAGGGCCATCATTTGTCCCACAGCACTCACAGGTCTGAGCCAGTAGCCTGGATATCAGTTCGCTGCGAACCCCGTTAAATACCTGCTTCGGGTTATCGGAGAGCACTGTATCTTTCTGCCATGCCAGAGACAAACCGCCAAATGTAGCGACCAGCGGTCTTTTTCCTTGTCCTCTGTGCCGGACTATCTGTAATGCCTTGATAGTCTTATCACCAACCGTAACCTCGGTTCTCAGGTTTCTGACGATGCGGCTTACCGTTGTTCTGTGTTTGTTCGCCAGCGTTCCCAATAAGGATTTTCGCATGACTCGATGAACATTCCACAAACGATGGGCATTAAATCCCATCAGGTAATACTGGACAAATCCCCTGTACTCAGCCTGATATTGTGCAACGATGCTGTAGTCATCATTGTACAAGCGTTCGGGCCGATGGGAATGTTTCCCATTCCGCATATATTTCTGGCATTGCTGCCTGATTACCTCTACCGGAATTTTCAGACGTACTGCACCATTGATACAGCGCTGTCCCCGGTGGTCCTGCTTGGTCATAGCGTCAAGTGTGACTACTTCATAACCAAGGAAACGTGCAGCTTCAGTGCGGGCATGTGTAATCAATGTCTTTTCCGTAGACATCTCCAGTTTCAACGTATCATGCAAAAACTGACGAATTGCCCACTTTATTTCTTCAGCCTCATGCCTGGGGCCGCTGAAACCCAAAAGAAAATCATCCGCATACCTGACATACCACAGCCTCCTGAAATCCGGATCTTCAGGGTCACGAGACGGCATATGTTGTGCCTGTAGGCGCAACTTTTTGGCCCGTTGATACTCACCCTTGTCCCCGGCATGCCTTGAGGCATTAAGTAGCGCCTTATATGGCGGATAATTTCTGCGACGTTCACACTGATTATATTTCGGAAGCAAAACATCCTCTACAAAGCGATCCAGTTTATCCAGACAGATATTACTGAGTAACGGGCTGCACACTCCCCCCTGAGGGGTTCCGCTGAGGGTTTTGTTATATCGCCAGTCTTCAAAATATCCAGCGCGGAGCATACTGGACACGAGGCGTATCAATCGGTTGTCATGAATGGATTCGCGAAGGATTGATAGCAGTACATTGTGGTCAATGTTATCAAAACATCCTTTGATGTCCCCTTCAATAAACCATTTTACACCCCGCCACTTATGCGTAATCTCCCGTAACGCGGAATGGCAGCCACGACCGGGACGAAAGCCAAAAGACAGTGCACTGAATCGCGGTTCATAGTAAGCTTCCAGCAAAAGACGCAGAGCTTCCTGAACCAGCTTATCTGACCATGCTGGTAAACCAAGAGGACGTTCCCCTTTCTTTTTAGGAATATACGTCCTTCTTTCCGGAGTCCAGCGCCAGGCTTCCCGACGCATTACGTCGATTATCCTGTCGATTTTCTCCAGCGACATGGCGTCCACTGTTTCATTGTTACTTCCCGGGGTCATAGCTCCTGAATTACGGTAGAGTTTTCCATAAGCACGCAGGTAGAGGTCCGGCCGATAAAGCTGCCGGTAGACTCCCTCCAGAGGCAGTTGCCTCCTGCCACGATCGGAATAGACGGCCAGTATATTTTCGGCTGTTGCCATTTCGGTTACCTTAATATCAAGTCGTCAGACACCTGTGATCCTTCGCCATGTAATGGGCTTTCCCCATCGCTGACTACTACGATCACTCCGTCACCATAGGCCTCGCGGCCCACAGGCGATCCCGTGTTCGTATGAATTGAACGTACTAGCACAACGTAGGTTCCCATTTCGGCACCTTGAACGATCTCGCTGACCGTCGTTTGGCAGAGGAAGATTTCGGCTGGCGAAAGTTGTACCAGCCTGTCCTGCCAACACAGCCCTTACATACCGTGGCTGTGGATGTGCGCGTTCCATCACTGGTGTCTTGGGTTCAGGCAATGCAGCTTTAACCTTATTGCGCGGGTCTTGCGCGACAACCGGTCTGGTATGTTCGCCGGTTCCACGCTTCTCAGCCATGCTCATGTCCCTTAAGGTTTTCACCATCCGGTGAGGCTGATGACCCAGAAGTATTTCTTCCAACTCCTCCTGCTTGCAGCAGGTATTCAATTCACCGCTTTCACGGCGCACCCTTTCAGTGCATCCGGCTCTCCATTTAAACGCTGCCGAACGACATTGCCACTTCAGTGTAGCTCGGTGTATAGGTGTTTCTGGCTTCAGTCCTCAGGTAAGGGTTACCTTCGGGCAGGCGCCAGCGGAACAGCTTCTTGCCTTGCCCGACCAGTCGGTACAGGATTTCACCGCTGAGCTTCCCTTGGTTGGTTTTACCAAATAAAACCCACGTTTTACTCTGCCCCGGTTTCGGTGGTTTACACCACCACCTCATCAGGTATGCGATACCCTTACGGTATTTTCGGGTCAGCCAGTGAGCCAGCTTCCAGGACACCATACGGTCGATATAACTGAACATTTTGGCCTTAAAATCAACGAACTGATAGAACGCAGCCCAGCCTTTCAGTTTCCGGTTGAGTATCTCAACCATATCGATTTTGCTTTCACTGTAATTGCCTGAGAACAGTGCCGTTAGTGACGCGGCGAAGTTTCTGGCTTTCTCCTTCGGGATCGTCGAGACCACCCGCATATCACCGTAACGACTGCGCTTACGGATGATCCTGTGACCCAGAAAATAAAACCGTCGTTCACATGAGTGATTCTGGTCTTGTCCATGTTCAGTCTGAGTTTCAGACTGTCTTCGAGCATACTTCGGCATTCTTCTCTGAGGGTTTCCGCCTGCGCTTTGGTGCCTTTGACGATAAGCACGAAGTCATCGGCATACCGACAGTACGCCACCGCGGGTTTCCATTGCCAGTTTTCTCTGACCGCAGTACTTCGACCCCGCTGGATACTGTGATTCCAGTACCAGCGATCCTTTCGGGCTTTTCCACTCAGGTAGCGTTTATGCAGATGCTGATCGAACTCATTCAACATGATGTTTGACAGCAACGGCGAGATCACACCGCCCTGTGGCACGCCTTCACTGGCGGCCAGAAAGAGACCGGCATCAATATGCCCGGCCTTGGTGGTTTTCCACAGCAGGTTCATAAAGCGGGCGTCACTGATCCTGCGGCGGACGGTTTTCATCAGCAGTCGATGATGCACTGTGTCGAAGTAACTGGACAGGTCGCCTTCAATCACCCAGCGTCCCCGTGTTTCCCCACAGTCGGTGAGCTGTAATTTCACCGTGCGGATCGCGTGGTGGACACTGCGTTCAGGCCGGAAGCCATAAGAAAGCGTATGAAAATCACTCACCCATATCGGCTCCATCGCCATCAGCATTGCTCGCTGAACAATACGATCACGCAGAGCGGGGATACCCAGTGGGCGCAGTTTGCCGTTGCTTTTGGGGATATAAACCCGTCTGGCTGGCAAGGGCTGGTAGTGACCGGAGAGAAGTTCATCCCTGAGAATTTTCAACTCAGCAGCCATTCTGGCCTGTAGTTTTGCTTTGTTCACACCATCAACGCCGGGAGTATGCGCCCCCTTTGATGAAAGCGTGATCTGCGCGGCTTCAGCCAGCCATTCTGGTTGTGTTATCAGACGCAGCAGCCGTTCAATCCGTCGGGACGGATCGGTGGCTGCCCATGTGGCAAGCTTGCGTTGCATTTCACTGATTATCAAAGGTCTTCACCTCATTAGGTCAGTTAGTTCGCTCAGCAAACGCATTTAAACTGCTTCCCTTCGCCATGTAATGGGCTTTCCCCATCGCGGACTACTACGGAAGCTCCGCCAGCCAGCGCGTCATCGGAGCCATGCCCCCTTAACATCCGTCGCTGACCTTCCCCGATTCATCTGTCTGGACTCAGACATACTGAGGAGGCTGCCCGTCGCACTCTTTGTCCTTGCTTGCTGCAAATTGGCAGAAGCCAGCAACGCGAGCGTGATGAACGTTGCTATCCCGGTGGTTCGCATACCTGTAGAACTACCTTTGACCAGCGGTGCCTGCATATCATGGCTGGTTCCTTGTGCACGGCCTGTCAGATCACGTAGGCCGTGGTGACATTTTCAACCCACAGAGGCGGATTAACGGGTTCATGTTCTTCAGCCTTTCAGTACTCAACCTTGAGGATCACCTCGGCTTAGTGATCTCGCCTCGATCCCCGTTGTCAGCGGGTTACATCACCCTGCGGGCATGCCGCAGGTCACTTCTGCTCAGGTTCTCCACCGTCACACCCGGTGGGATTGGCGGGTTTCCCGTCATGAGTTATCGGTTCAATATTCCAGACAGACTCGTGGCTCATTTGAGCGTCCATGCTTGCCCTGAACTCCGGGCACACTGTAAGTTATGTCCGTTACCCAACGTTCATCTGGTGCTTCCGGATTGAACTGCCGCTGGAGTCTGTCGGGTGTCACGAGGCTGGCCTCGACTCTACGTGCCCGCGGGCTCCGGTATCCGACCTGAGCCTTTATCCCGGCACGTTTCATCAGTCGCCAGACTCTGTTGACTCCGCACTGTTGCCCGCTGTCCCGCAGATCCAGCTGGATCTTGCGATAACCATAGACGCATCCCGATTCCAGCCAGAACTGTTTAATCTGTCCTGTCAGTCTCAGGTCTACCTGATGGCGTTGTGAATGCGGTTGTTGAAGCCAGGTGTAAAACCCACTCGGATGAACATTCAGCACCCGACAGCGCAGGCGAACAGGCCAACAACAGGAATTGTCACGGATAAAGGCGTACCTCAGTCGGACAGCTTTGCGAAGTACGCCGCGGCTTTTTTAATATATCCCGTTCGTCGGTAACCCGCTTCAGCTCTTTCTGGAGACGGCGGATCCCGGCCTGAGCATCTGACGGTTCTTTACCAGTGGAAGAATCCGGACCGTACTCCTTTATCCAGGCGTAAAGGCTGTGGGTGGTGATACCGAGACGTGTTGCAACGCTGGAAACAGAATAACCACGATCAACAACCTGTTTGACTGCTTCAATTTTAAACTCTTCGGGATAACGCTTACTGCTCATGGGCACCTCTCTTTAAGCCATCTTAAATGACTCTGAGGTGTCTGTTAAACCCGTGGCGATTCAGATTGCCCTGGATATCTCTAAAAAACATCATGATGCAAAAATTCGGTACCCGGATGGACGAACGTCTTATCTGCGTATTGAAAACACACTGGAAGGGTTCAACCGACTGCTTGCTCTCACCGCTTCACCCCATGACAGTATTATCGCCGCCTTTGAACCTACCGCTGATTATCATCGCAACATCGCATGGTGGTTACATCAGCAGGGAGTAAAGTGCCATCTTGTTTCATCTGTCAGATGTGCGCGGGCCCGCGAGATGCTGTTTAAGACCTGGGATAAAAATGATCGTAAAGATGCCAGTGTCATCATGTATTTGCTGGAACAGGGTTTATCTTCGCCATTTTATGATCCTCTGGCGAATGGTGTTATCAATATACAGGAAATATCAAACACCTACCATCAGGTTACGCTGGCACGAACCCGCTGTCTGAACAGTCTGGTGAATCACTATCTGACTCTTTATTTTCCCGAAGCTGAACAATTTCTGCATATGTCACGGGCAGAGTGGTTCTGCCAGTTCTTACTTCAGTTTCCCACACCGTCCTGTATCACGTTAATGGACCGGCATTTGTTTGTAAAACAGTCATGGGATGTTGTTGGCCGGAAGCAGAATAAACAGCAGTTTCTTGAACATCTCTATGACGTTGCTGCAAATTCCATTGCATTACCGTTGCCAGATGATTCTCTGGCAGTGACCACGTTCAGATTACAACTTCACCGGTATGTGGAACTTTCGGCCCAACGATTAAAACTTGAGAAACAGGCAGAAAATTATTTACAGGAACGAAGTGACTACCGGCGTTTACGTACGATCCCGGGCATTGGCGCTGTCATTGCCCTGATGATAATTGCTGAAAGTGGTGATTTAACACGTTTTGCGCATTACCGACAGTACCTCAACTTCTGCGGTTTTAACCTTTCCGCCAGCCAGAGCGGGCAAAAACACAGTGGTTACCGATTGTCAAAACGTGGAAACGCACGGTTAAGATATGCCTTCTGGCTTGCCGCCACCGTAGCCGTAAGAACGAGAGAAAACAGCTTCCGGTACAAATATGAACGCTATATCCGGGACAATGGAGATAAACCCGATCAGAAAAGAAAAGCCATGACGGCTGTGGCAACAAAAGTCGCCAGAGTGGCACATGCAATTGTAAAACAGGATATTGATTATAAAGGGTATTACGAAATAAGCCATGGGACGTGATTCAACGGGCCGTAAGGTGCATCGCGACCATTAGATAATGCTCAACGTCCATGGCTTCCCAAAATGCTGTGTTAAGTCCTGTCGGGCCATCCGGACCCTTGTATATCATGGTAAGCATGTTTATAAGCCAAAAGGAAATGAGCAATATCGGATATAAAATAAACCATCGCCTTCTTATCAGATGGCAGGAGCCCTTTGCGTAAAAACAGTTGACTCAGACGGTAGTACGTTATCGGTTTTCAGCAATTGTGGTAAGGGACGTCTGAGCGCAATGGTGTTCAGCATCTCTGCGACCTCCGTAGAGCGCAGATTCTGGCCCACGCAGATCCCCAGACATTCGCGCGTGTAGAGATCAATGACCGTCAGCAGACGTAACCGACGCCCGTCAAACAGCGCATCAGAGACAAAATCCATGCCCCAGACATGATTCGGATACAGCCCCTGAGGCTGGGGCTGTCGCCGCTGTGCCGATTTGTTCCGGCGTGGGCGTTTGAGACGCGTAAGCGTGCAGCGAGAACCGTATTGACGGGGATGTGTTATTCAGTTGGCAGTGCTACGCGCCAGGGGAGCAGTTCGCTGACCCGGTTTATCGGCCAGTCAGCAATGACGTCAAGGACATAGCGGAGGTAGCTTTCTGGCTCCACTCCGTTCAGTTTGCACGTCCCGATCAGGCTGTACAGCAGCGCTCCCCGCTCACCTCCATGATCCGAACCGAAGAACAGATAGTTTTTGCGGCCCAGGCTGACCATCCGCAGCGCATTCTCTGCTATGTTGTTATCTGCTTCGGCCCAGCCGTTGTCAGTATAGTAAGCCAGCGCTGGCCACTGGTTCAGTACGTACGTGAACGCTTTCGCCAGTTCTGAGTGTCGCGACAGCGTTTTCATCTTTTCACGCAGCCAGCTTTCCAGGGATTTCAGTTGCGGTTTAGCTTTTTGCTGACGTTCTGCAAGGCGTTGCTTTGCCGGCATCCCCCTTATTTCCGCCTCTATGGCATACAACCCACCGATCCGTTTCAGGGTTTCTTCCGTCAGGGCTGACGGGGTGCGAACGTGCACATCATGGATCTTGCGGCGGGCGTGAGCCCAGCAGGCGGCTTCCGTTATCTGTCCATTGCGGTACAGCTCGTTGAACCCGGCGTACGCATCCGCCTGCAGAACACCACTGAAGCCGGCGAGATGGCTCTGCGGATGGATGCCTTTTCTGTCCGGGCTGTAAGCGAACCACACCGCCGGCGCGACTGCTGACCCGGCGTTGCGATCACCACGAACGTACGTCCACAACCGCCCGGTCTTCGTCTTTTTGTTACCCGCCAGCAGCACTTGGACGGGGGGTCGAGTAGACTAGAGGGAACCTCCCCCTCTGGCCGCTCACAGAACCGTACGTGAAGCTCTCACCTCATACGGCTCCTGTTATTCAACCTTATCTGATCATGAACTTCCAGTGCGCAAACAGCGACTTATTCCGCTGTCTGATACGCTCCAGTACTTCACTGGCGCGACTTTGATGCCACCGGTATTGCTTATAGCGGCACCGGACCCACTTTACCAACCGCCAGTCCAGTATTCGCCATAACCTGTTCATTTCACTTGGATAAAACTTCCCATAATAATTGATCCATCCACGTAATTGCGGGTTAATTCTGCCCGCGATTTCTTCTGCCGACAGGCTTGTCAGCCGCTGAATATTCCATGCCCGGAATGTCCGGACAATGGCTTTCTGGGCCTTATTGCTTATCGCCGGTAGAAATCCGGTGAACAGACCGCCTGCAATCTTCCTTGCTGCACGGCGGCGGAAGGTAAAACCCAGAAAATCGAAGGAATAGTGACCATCGTTTTTACGTCTGGTCAACGGATGGCAATTCACTATTCGGGTTTTCTCCGGATGCAGTTCCAGCCCGCATGCCTTCATTCGTTCTCTGAGTTGACTGAGAAGCAGACCTGCTTCTCTTCGGCTTCGACAATGAATAATGCTGTCGTCAGCATACCTTTCCCATGAATTATTAGGGTAGTGTTTCTCCAGCCATTTATCCTGGGTGTAATGCAGAAAAAGATTTGCCAGCAGAGGACTGATGACGCCGCCCTGCGGGGTTGTCAACGCCAAGATTTATGACCGTTTTTCGCCATTTTTAATGTCCGCTATTTGATCACTTCTGTTGTCCGCTTTCCGCCATTTCATCATCACTGATTGGCGTTACGTTTTTGGCCAACACTCCGGCTTTGCGTTTTTCCTTCAACCGATAGCTTTCTCCTTTTATATTCGCTGTGGTTGAGTGGTGCAGCAACCGATCCAGGATCGCCGTTGCCAGTACGTTATCGCCGAACATCTCTCCCCAGTCTGCGAAGCCTTTGTTTGATGTCAGGATTATGCTCGCCTTTTCATACCGGCGATTCAGCAGGCGGAAGAACAGGCTGGCTTCCTCTCTGTTCATCGGCAGATAGCCTATTTCATCCAGGATCAACACCCGCGCATAGCTCAGCTGTTGTAGCTGACGCTCCAGCCGGTTTTCCAGTTTCGCTTTCATCAACGTCGCTACCAGCCTGTCGAGTGGCATGAACAACACCCGGTGACCCGCATCCGCCGCTTTCACGCCGAGGGCTACGGCCAGGTGGGTTTTCCCCACGCCGGGAGGCCCCAGCAGGATAACGTTCTCGCACCGCTCAACGAACGCCAGACCGGCAAGCTCCCTGATGACCTTACGATCGATACCCGGCTGGCCGCGCACTTATTAAGTTCCTGCTGGTAATGTTGCCGCAGATGCCTTAAAGACAATTCAGCATGTGAGGCCTGGCGGGTATGCATAGCAGATTCCTTATCGGGCTGCATTCTGGGCAGGCAGATGGCCCGGAGGTTGTAGATGCAGTGGGTTAATACTGAAGCAGAGGAGGATGCAGGGAGCCTGAATATTGTTATTCATTGCATCGTGAATCACTGATCCGTTGTTGCATCCATTTTTCCACCTCGCTTTTAAGCCAGCGGGAGGCTCTGCCCATTTTTATTGGCTTTGGAAAATCACCTTCACTTATCAGTCTGTAAAACCATTTATCGGTCAGACCGGTAAAGGCAGTAATGAATTTCATGTCGACCATCTGGTCATTAAGCAGGGGCGTATTTTCAGATATCATGATGCGTTATCTCCGGGAATATTAAGGGAGAGCCATACGCAGAAAGTTATTATGCTCACTGGTATTGCTCATCAGATATCTGCCTGCCGTAATTAATCACTTTCAGACCGCTTTCTTGGTCTCCCGCTCCGGCTCCTTGCGGGTATTGTGCTGAACCGGCTGTGAATACCATCAGGTTTCTGTTCTGTTTTTGCCATATAACTAAGAATATATTTCATGGCATTCACACCTGTTTCATTATCATAACCAGTCATCTCCTCACTCCTGACTTTATAATAGGGTTGTGGAGTACACCGGTGAGCGTAGCCTTCATTATCAGTGATGCTTTTCCACTGTTCCTCTATCTCCAGGAATACTGGCCAAGCTTTATTACGCAACTGCGCGTTAATAAATATTGCACAGTGAGTATGGTAGCGATGGTCCACTCCATATTCTGCCACCCAGGCATAACCAGCAATCCCGCGGATATCGAGTAATCTGTTCTCCAGTTGCACCATATCAGCACACAGGCCATGAATATCCTGGTGAGTGAATTCCGGTGAATGCTTTCGATACGCAAAATCAGTTCTCAGTAGAATAAGCTTTGAGTATATGATGAAGAGTTCATCAACATGATGGTGTAATTGCGATTCCAGCTCAGGATAAGTCGGGTAATTAGGGTTGGTGATACATTGCTCTCTCATGGTGTCTTCGTCGTTATGTCGTTTCATGAGCATATGAGGAGTCCGTAAGTTTTAACCTGGTTAATTCCAGGGATGTTTTCAATAGGGTGATCTGTGTGGATTAATGGGTGTATTTAGAATAACAGTAATAACCTAAATAATGACCCCAGCACCTGAAATATAGCCTATTGCTTCCACCATAAAAACGGACTTGTACCAGACAAGCTGTTAAAAAAACCATCCCACACGACACCATTTTATTTTTTGTCCGTTGACGATATTTTTCATGAAGTCATGAAAACAGAATCCATACATGTATTTAAATATTTTTAAAATATATATTATTTAATTGAATCATAGCACACCTTTTATCAATCGATGTTATCTTCCCGTATTTCTACTTGCTCTTATGCTTAGTGACCGATTTTATAAACCCGATGAAACAGGCATTATGTCTGAGAGTCCATTAAGGAAGACACAACAGAATAAATCCGGCTCATAGTAACCAGTATCATCATTGAATTTAAGTCATATTTTTCTAAGTTTACTCACTGAGTAACATGCAGAGGTTTCCAGGTCTCGATTGACAGGAAGAAATCTGTAGTTGATAAGCAAGGAAAATGACTATACTGATGTTCAGAATGGCTCTGTTCCTCATCTTTTCTTAGAAGACTGGACTATGTGATTGTGATAAACTCTACATGAAAAATGCTAAAAATAGCGTAAAAAACATCATAAACCACACATAAAATTACGTTGTAATTTAGGTGATAACATGAACGATAAATTATACAGCATTGCTATAACGGACTGGCATAAATTGCTTTATTTTTTTGGATATCTAAAATTCATGGAAGTCCGCATCTCTGGATTCCCTAAATACTCAGATGACTTAAATGAGTGGTCAGAAAAAATAATTGGAGCGATCAGCCGTCATTGTGATAAAGATGATACCCGCATAAATGCTTTCATTGAAAAAATGCTTGATCATTTCAACGATGAAATATCAATTATAGATGATATAAAATTTATCCAGGATGATGAGATAACAGGAATGTTTGCATGGTTATACATCCAACAATGTAAAATTCGTGAAAGAGCAATCATGGGAGGAATGGAAGAAATACCATTATATAAAGATCTGCATTTATCATCGCAATCCCTGAACCATCATGATCGACATGATAATATTTGTGACTATTTTTATAGCGGGTATTTATCAAAAAAAAGTAAAGACTCTATTATCGATTCCATATGGGGCACTTGCTATAAAGTCAGAAATGAAATAAAACCATTACATTGGCTGAATGAAAAAAATGATGAACAATGCAAATGGGCATGCGATTATATCCTGCAAAAATATGAACCAAAGTTTATTGATGTTGACAGACCAGACAATACACATGAATGTTATTTGCTAACTCTCGGATTGTTCTTTCTGATGGTCGCGACAGAGCACAAGTCAGAATGGAAGTTATTCCTTACTGACATTAACCGCGCATGGAGTCAGAAAAAACACCGAGCCAGTAAAAAAGAGCAATCACCTTTAAACACATACCTCGACAAGAAAACGAAAGATAAAATGAAGGTTTTATGTATCAAAGAAGGCGTAAGCATTCAAACCATGCTTTCGCATTTAATAACAAGCGAATATGATAAAATAAAGGGAAGGTAAATTAATTTTATTTATATACTATCAAGTTGAATGCAAAAGAAAAATAATGTAGCCCAGCACATTATTTTTCTTTAAAGCACAGTAAAAAAAACAACATGGCATTAAATTATTAAAATTCTCACCCAGTATAACAAACTATCATTACCACTGCTTATCCTTCCCTCACCAATAGATTACCACACAATGGCTCAGGGTTCTTGTTACCACAATTATCATTGTTATCGTATCAATATCCTTAATTCATTAACAATATCAAAAATAAGAAACTGTAAAATATGCAATACCAAAAAATCGTTCTGAGATCCCTGCCAGGGTATTACTCGTTGCCTTAGTATTACATCTACCCGCTAACAGTCAGGCCAGCAACTATACCGATTATATTACCTGCCGGTTTATTCGTGCGCGAAAAAATACGCAACTGAATTATCAAACTTGCACTTACCAAAGTATACAAAGCCAGCAACAGGTTGAGCTTACGCTTCCCTGCGCCTGCGCCTGCTGGCTGATGGCTGATGGCTGATGGCTGATGGCTGATGGCTGATGGCTGATGGCTGATGGCTGATGGCATGTCAGAATCGCACGGACGGCCAGTTTTACGAACATATCTACCGAGCAATACCTTAGTATTTTTGCTCCGGTTTCTGCCTGTTGTACCGTTATTTAATACCCCAGCCTTTCCGGAAAACCGGAAGGGCTTTTTTTATTCACTCAACGTAAGGAGCTAAAAATGAAGTGTCCCCACTGCGGTTCATCCAGCACGCAGAAAAGAAACCTTGGCCGAAAAATGGGAGGAAGTGTTGGTGCCATTGCCGGTGGCATGGTCGGTATAACCGGTGGTGCTGAGAGTGCTGCGCTCGGTGCCGCTGCCGGCTCGCTTATTCCGGGTGTTGGTACTCTGGCCGGAGGTGTTATTGGTTTTTTAGTCGGTATGGGAAGCGGTGCCGCCCTCGGTGCTGTCGCTGGTGAAAGCCTGGATAAGGAGCTATTCGATGGATATATCTGCCACGCCTGCTCGCTGACCTTTAATCATGAAGAAAGCTGAGATAAAAAATCAGGATTAATTCCCGTATCCCGGAAAGCAAAAACACCACGAACCTTTCCTGCGTCACCACACCGACAGGCCATGTTCCCGCAAGGGACATGGCCTTTTCATTTATATCATTTTATCCGGAGTTTCAATGAAATTAGCCAGCCGTTTTGGTGCGGTGAACCTTGTTCGCCGTGACCGCCCGTTAACCCGTGATGAACTCGCGCACTATGTGCCGAGTGTGTTCAGTGAAGAAAAACATACATCCCGCAGTGAACGTTATACCTGCATTCCCACCATCACCCTGCTCGACAACCTGCAGCGGGAAGGCTTTCAGCCGTTCTTCGCCTGCCAGACCCGTGTGCGCGACCAGAGCAAACGCGAACACACAAAACACATGCTGCGCCTGCGCCGTGAAGGCCAGATTACCGGGAAACAGGTGCCGGAAATCATTCTGCTCAACAGCCATGATGGCTCCAGCAGCTATCAGATGCTGCCGGGACTGTTCCGCGCGGTGTGCCAGAACGGGCTGATTTGTGGTGAGTCCTTTGGCGAGGTCCGCGTGCCCCATAAGGGGGATGTCGTCGGGAAAGTCATTGAAGGGGCTTATGAAGTGCTGGGGGTGTTTGACCGGGTGGAGGAAAAACGGGATGCGATGCAGTCACTGCTGTTGCCGCCGCCCGCACAGCAGGCCCTGGCGAAAGCCGCCATCACGTACCGGTTCGGGGAAGAACATCAGCCGGTCACCGAAGCGCAAATCCTGTCGCCACGCCGCTGGCAGGATGAAAGCCATGACCTGTGGACCACGTATCAGCGCATACAGGAAAATCTGATGAAAGGCGGACTGTACGGGAAAAATACACAGGGCAGACGCATGCACACCCGGGCCGTGAAAGGTATCGACAGCGATGTGAAGCTCAACCGTGCCCTGTGGGTGATGGCGGAAAACATGCTGTCACTGTATTCATAGTCACCGCGCTTGCTCCATTGCCCCTCATCCCTGTCATCCCGCCCTGTATCTGTCTGACCTGCTGATTTTTAAAATATTACGGAGAAACACCATGAACCAGACCGGACATCCCCTTCCGGCGGATACCGCCTGCCGTGAATTGTGTGCACTTTATGTCTCTGTCGTCCCTGTACATGAACGCCAGGATTTCTGGCGACTGCGCTTCGGGGTTGTCCCGCCGTGGTTATCGCCGGAGCTGACTATCCTGAGCTGGTTCAGCCGCCTGTGCCGGGAATACAGCGGCGGCTACTGGCATTTTTACACCCTGAGCAACGGCGGTGTGTTTATGGCGCCGGACAGCCAGGAGACGTATGACCTGTACTGTAAGTCAAACGGAACCCGCGCCACGCTGGGCGCCGAGGCGGCAGGCATTGCCGCCTGCCTGATGACATACAGCCACCTTTCCTTTGTCACCGCCCGGGGTGACATGGCGGAGCATTACTACCACCTTCGCGACTATGCACTTCGCCACCGGGAATCCCGGGGTATCCTGACCCTCACCGACTGAGAAACCCGCCATGTCTGAATTATTACTGACAGCCCCGCCGGGGATGCCCCCGGCGTCCCTGCGCATCGTAAAACTAGCCTTACGCTTACTCGACCGGCATCTCAGAACACCCGGTCAGTCGCTGACCTCCAGCCATGCCGTCCGGGATATGCTGCGTCTGCAGATGGCCGGGCTTGAGCGCGAGGTCTTTATGGTGTTTTACCTCGACAACCAGCACCGCCTGCTGGAAAGCGAAACGGTCTTTTTCGGCACGATTAACCAGACGGAGGTTCACGCCCGTGAAATCGTCAAAGGGGCATTGCGTCACAATGCCGCTGCCGTCATCCTGGCCCATAACCATCCTTCCGGCTGTACCGACCCGAGCCACGCCGACAGAACCATCACGCAACGACTGATACAGGCCCTCGGGCTGGTTGATGTCCGCCTACTGGACCACCTCATCGCAGGTCGCAGCGACATTCTGTCCTTTGCAGAGCACGGACTGCTGTGAAGGTCCTGACCATAAACGTTATCCATTTCCGGAGTAATAACTCATGACCACACTCACATCCCCGCCATGGGGGCTACGCCACAACATCACGCCCTGCTTTGGTGCCCGCCTGGTCCAGGAGGGAAACCGCCTGCATTACCTAGGGGACAGGGCCGGGCTCTACGGCACGTTCTCCTCCATGCAGTTACGGGCGCTGGACCGCAGCTTTCCGGCATTTATCCGACAGATGGAAGCCGCACTGCGTTCCGGCGAACTGGACCCGCATAAGGCACACACCCTCAGACGGGAAAAGGACGGTCTGATTTGCGAGGCCGACACGCGGGGAAGCTGTAGTTATGTTTACGTTTCTGTTTATCCGGCTCCACAGCCAGCATAAGGGAGGCAGACATGTCTGTTCCCATTGAACACTTGTATGGCTTATGGCGGGAACTGGAGAACATCGCCGTCACTGAGGAAGAAGGCACTCTGGTTATCCGTGACGCATTTATTCATTTCCCTGCCAGTACGCCGGTATTGGATATCTGGGCCTGGTTCGAAGACAGCAATAACGCGTTCGTGGTTGCCCGGATGCTGTACGGCTGACCCGGCACGCTGGCCCTTCTGATATTAATTCCATGAGGATTACGTATGAAACACATCACTGCACCGGCCACAGTGCCGGTGTCCCCGAGCCTGTCGCCCGTACAGGTATGGCAGACCTTACTGACTTATCTGCTGAATAAACATTACGGATTCACCCTGGATGACACACCGTTCTGTGATGACCGGGTCATCCGTAAACATATCGATGCCGGTATCACACTGGTGGATGCCGTGAATTTCCTGGCTGAACGCCATGACCTAGTGCGCACAGACAGACGGGGATTTGTCTGGCTGGAACAGTCCCCGTTCTTAACCACGCTGGACGTTTTACGGGCAAGACTCGCAACCGGATTAAAAACGGTTTACACAAAACCCGATATAAAGGAGGAGAGAATATGAAGCTCATGACCAACCGTCTGAGCGTTCATATCAGCCAGCATCAACAATTAGCCGACTGTGAAGATGAGCTGTTCAGGATAAAATATTTCCAGAAAGTCAGCGGCCACGTTATCTTTAAAAGGCCAGATCTGGTTGATAAAATGAAGGAGATTCTCGCGAGGTATTATCCCTCAGCTTTACCATCTCGTTCCTGAATACGAGCCCCTTTTACTATCATTCAGGAATGAGGGTATAAATGAGGGTACAAAAATAGCCACATTAAAAATGTTATTTAAATATCAATACATTGTTTATAAAAATCGATTCCGAGTCCGGCACC
>NZ_JBCIVJ010000039.1:0-24990 GCF_039409775.1 Phytobacter palmae
GTATTCATTTAGTGTCCGAGGACATCAAGAATCCATGTCACTTTGAGTGCCCACACAGATTGTCTGATAAATTGTTAAAGAGCAGTTGCGACGCGCCTTAGCGCTCTGTCGCGAGGTGGCGTATATTACGCTTTCCTCTTTCAGAGTCAAGCGTTTATTTTCGCTTTTCTCTGCCGGAACTCTCAGGAGAACCCCGCTGACCCGGCGGCTTGTCTGCCGTTGTTCCGTGTCAGTGGAGGCGCATTATAGGGAGTTCCTGTGAAGTGACAAGTATAAAATTCAAAAAAATTATCGTTTGCTCACTTTCCAGGCAAAACGGATATTGAAAGGCAATTCTTGCCTGGTTTTTAAACAAAAACGAGCCCCTGGGGGCTCGTTTTTACTGTTTTGTGACTTACTGCACTGCCACAATACGATCGTCTTTCACAACTAACTGAATTATTTTGCCCGGAATAAGTTCGCCAGACAAAATTTGCTGCGCCAGCGGGTTTTCGATCTGCTGTTGAATCGCACGTTTCAAAGGTCGTGCACCATACACCGGATCAAAACCATTCTCGCTCAGCAGTTTCAAGGCTTCATCAGAAAGGCTAACTTCATAACCGCGCTCTTCCAGACGTTTGTACAAACGCTGCAATTGAATTTGAGCAATAGAAGCGATGTGTTTTTCACCAAGCGGATGGAATACCACTACTTCATCTATACGGTTGATGAATTCCGGACGGAAGCTATGGCTAACCACACCTAACACAAGCTCTTTCATGTGGCCGTAATCCAGTTCGCCAAAACGCTCCTGAATTAAATCCGAGCCCAGGTTAGAAGTCATGATGACAACCGTGTTACGGAAGTCCACCGTTCTCCCCTGCCCGTCGGTCAGGCGACCATCATCCAGCACCTGCAACAAAATGTTGAACACATCCGGGTGCGCCTTCTCAATCTCATCGAGCAAAATGACAGAGTAAGGACGGCGGCGAACTGCTTCAGTCAGATAGCCCCCTTCTTCATACCCGACATATCCCGGAGGAGCACCAACGAGACGCGATACCGAGTGTTTCTCCATAAACTCAGACATATCGATACGAACCATGGCGTCATCGCTATCAAACATAAAGTTAGCCAGCGATTTACACAGCTCGGTTTTCCCTACCCCGGTCGGACCAAGGAATAAGAAAGAGCCAATTGGCCGATTCGGATCGGACAACCCGGCACGGCTACGGCGGATGGCATTCGATACAGCTTCAACAGCTTCATCCTGGCCAATCACACGCTGATGCAGTTCTTGCTCCATACGCAGCAGTTTTTCGCGTTCGCCTTCCATCATTCTGGAAACCGGAATACCGGTCCAGCGAGCCAGCACTTCGGCAATTTCTGCATCCGTCACTTTATTACGTAACAGACGCATCGTTTTACCTTCAGACTGAGTGGCCGCTTCCAGTTGTTTTTCCAGTTCCGGGATCTTGCCGTACTGCAACTCAGACATCCGCGCCAGATCACCAACACGACGCGCCTGCTCAATAGCAATTTTCGCCTGCTCAAGCTCGGCCTTAATCGTTTGAGTTCCGGAAAGCGAGGCTTTCTCCGCCTTCCACTCTTCTTCTAATGTGGAATACTGCCGCTCTTTATCAGAAAGCTCATCGTTGAGCATCTCCAGACGTTTTTTACTGGCATCATCCGATTCTTTCAGTAGCGCCTGCTGTTCCAGTTTGAGCTGGATAATACGGCGATCCAGTCTGTCCAGCTCTTCCGGCTTAGAATCAATCTGCATACGGATGCTGGACGCCGCTTCATCGATCAGATCGATAGCTTTATCCGGCAGCTGGCGGTCAGCAATATAGCGATGCGATAAAGTCGCAGCCGCCACGATAGCCGGGTCAGTAATCTGTACGTGATGATGCAACTCATAACGTTCTTTCAGGCCACGCAGAATTGCAATGGTGTCTTCAACCGAAGGTTCCGCAACAAACACTTTCTGGAAGCGACGTTCCAGTGCCGCGTCTTTTTCAATGTACTGACGATACTCATCAAGCGTCGTTGCCCCTACGCAGTGAAGCTCACCACGTGCCAGCGCCGGTTTCAGCATGTTCCCGGCATCCATCGCGCCGTCTGCTTTTCCCGCCCCCACCATGGTGTGCAATTCATCAATAAAGAGAATGACGTTACCTTCCTGTTTGGAGAGGTCGTTAAGCACACCTTTTAAACGCTCTTCAAATTCACCACGATATTTCGCCCCGGCCACCAGCGACCCCATGTCCAGCGCCAGTACCCGACGGCCTTTTAAACCCTCCGGGACTTCACCGTTAACAATACGCTGTGCCAGCCCTTCAACAATCGCTGTTTTACCGACACCCGGTTCCCCAATAAGGACAGGGTTGTTTTTAGTACGGCGTTGCAATACCTGAATGGTACGGCGAATTTCTTCATCACGCCCGATAACCGGATCGAGCTTGCCTTGTTCAGCACGCTCGGTCAGATCGACCGTGTATTTTTTCAAGGCCTGACGTTGATCTTCGGCCCCTTGATCGTTCACGTTGTCACCTCCACGCATTTGATCAATTGCCTGAGTCACATTTGCCATCGTCGCACCGGCTGATTTCAGCAGGTCAGCAAGCGAACCATGTGATTCAAGCGCCGCCAGAATAAAAAGCTCTGACGAAATAAAGTTGTCCCCTCTTTTCTGCGCCAGCTTGTCGCAGAGATTCAGCACTCGCATGAGGTCTTGTGAAGGCTGTACATCGCCACCGGTGCCCTCCACCTGCGGCAAACGGCTTAACGCCTGCTCAACAGCCGTACGCAATTGCCCGGCGTTAACGCCAGCAGATGTTAATAAAGGACGTACCGATCCCCCTTCCTGATTTAGCAAGGCGCTCATTAAATGAAGAGGTTCGATGAATTGGTTGTCGTGCCCCAGTGCAAGCGACTGAGCATCGGCAAGAGCAAGCTGGAATTTATTGGTAAGACGATCCAGACGCATAACTCCCCCCATAACAGGTCAAAATTGCTACTGGAGATTAAATGAGGTCATCCCTCAATTATTCAAGGTGAATGACCTGAATTATGCGAAAAGAAAGTTACCCGTACCGGATCGTCTTGATTCGTTAGGTTATATCAGCCAAATGAAACTTGCCATACGGCCCGTGACCTTGTCGCGACGATATGAGAAAAAATCATCCTTTTGGCTGAAGGTGCAGTGATCGCCACCGAAAACTTGCGTCACTCCGACGCTTGTCAGGCGCTGACGGGCGAGGGTGTAGATATCCGCGTAATATTTTTCCCCTAACGGACGAAACGCCCTCTCTGCGATAGTTTCAACTGCCATAAAAGCATCGCGCACTTCCGGGCCGACCTCAAAAGCATCAGGCCCAATAGCCGGGCCCAGCCAGGCAAGAATATTTTCGGGTTTATCAGCAAAGCAGGCGACGGTCTCTTCCAGCACACCCGCACAGAGACCACGCCAACCCGCGTGAGCCGCAGCCACTTCAGTACCATCACGATTGCAAAAAAGCACGGGCAGGCAGTCTGCGGTCATCACTGCACAAACGGCCCCTGGCGTATTGCTGTACGACGCATCGGCACGCTTACTGGCGTAAGACTCACCGGTAAGTTTCAGGACATTCTTACCGTGAACCTGTTCAAGCCAGACCGGTTTCGACGGCAGCTGACCTGCCGCAAACATCCGTTTACGATTCTCCTCAACATGCGTGAGGTCATCACCACAGTGCGCGCCCAAATTGAGCGAGTCATAAGGTGGCAGACTCACCCCACCGATACGTGTAGAACTACATGCCGCTACGCCTGAGGGCAGCGGCCAGTCAGGGACAATCAGTTTGGTCATAACCAGGCCACATCATCCTTATGGGTTTCGAAGTCGGCACGCATGGCATCAATCAGATCGATCATGTCCTGAGGGATTGGCGCATGCCATTCCATCTCAATGCCGGTGATCGGATGGTAGAGACGTAACATCGTTGCATGCAGCGCTTGTCTGTCGAACTTACGCAGCGCAGCAATAAATTCGTCCGATGCGCCTTTCGGTGGACGTGGACGACCACCATAGAGTTGATCACCTACCAGCGGATGCGTGATGTGTGCCATATGAACGCGGATTTGGTGGGTACGCCCCGTTTCCAGACGCAAACGCAGGCGCGTATGAATACGGAAATGTTCCATAATGCGGTAGTGCGTCACAGCCGGTTTACCCATCGGGTGTACAGACATATGCGTACGTTTGGTCGGGTGGCGACTAATAGGTTCTTCAACCGTGCCCCCCGAAGTCATGTGACCGATCGCCACCGCTTCATATTCGCGGGTAATCTCGCGCAGTTGCAAAGATTCCACCAGGCGCGTCTGTGCCGGAACTGTTTTTGCCACAACCATCAGACCGGTCGTGTCTTTGTCCAGACGGTGAACAATCCCGGCGCGCGGAACATCAGCGATAGGGGGATAATAATGCAATAACGCATTAAGTACCGTCCCGTCCGGGTTACCGGCCCCCGGGTGAACCACTAAATCGCGCGGTTTGTTGATAACAATAATGTCGTCATCTTCATAGACGATATTAAGCGGGATATCCTGCGGTTCGAAACGCGCCTCTTCTTCAATCTCAGCGTTAATAGCAACGCTTTCTCCACCCAATACTTTTTCTTTGGGCTTGTCACACATTTTGCCGTTGACCAGTACTTTCTGGTCAAGAATCCATTCTTTTATGCGCGAACGTGAATAATCCGGGAACAATTCGGCCAAAGCCTGATCTAAGCGTTGACCGAGTTGATTTTCGGTAACCGTTGCGGTGAGTTGTACTCGTTGTGCCATATACAGCTTCTTCGTTAACGTTGGGTTTTACGGCTTTGCCGTTTAATATAGTGTGCTATTGTAGCTGGTCTTAGTCGGGAGCAGGAAAGACAATCTCCCGCATACACATTCTGAGGAAAGTCTAATCGTCATGACGCGCATGAAATATCTGGTGGCAGCCGCCACGTTGAGCCTGGCTTTGGCGGGTTGCTCCGGTTCAAAGGAAGTGGTGCCTGATAATCCGCCAAATGAAATCTACGCGACTGCCCAGCAAAAACTGCAAGACGGTAACTGGAAGGCAGCCATAACGCAACTGGAAGCGTTGGATAACCGTTATCCGTTCGGACCTTACTCACAGCAGGTGCAGCTGGATCTGATCTACGCTTATTACAAAAATGCCGATCTCCCGCTGGCTCAAGCCGCAATCGACCGTTTTATACGCCTGAACCCAACCCATCCTAACATTGATTATGTCATGTATATGCGTGGTCTTACTAACATGGCGTTAGATGACAGCGCGTTGCAGGGATTCTTTGGCGTTGATCGCAGCGATCGCGATCCGCAACATGCGCGTGAAGCATTTAAAGATTTCTCTAAATTGGTTCGTGGCTACCCACGTAGTCAATACGTTACTGATGCAACCAAACGTCTGGTTTTCCTGAAAGACCGCCTTGCGAAGTATGAATACTCTGTTGCTGAGTACTACACTAAGCGCGGTGCATGGGTCGCAGTGGTCAATCGTGTTGAAGGTATGATGCGTGACTTCCCGGATACCAAAGCAACGCGCGATGCGCTTCCGCTGATGGAAAATGCATACCGTGAAATGCAGATGACCGCTCAGGCCGACAAAGTGGCAAAAATTATTGCCAGCAACGGTCAAAGCAGTTGAGTCATTCTAAAACGCAAAACGGCAGCCACGAGCTGCCGTTTTTTATGCCTGAAAGGCAGAGCTGAAGCGGTTTAGCTTCAAGTCATCCTATCAACTATGACGGGTAATCCGGACTTCGACAAGTAATATTTGCCCTCTTCCTGTCCTGCCTCACAAAACATTGCCCTTGACAAAAAGTGACAAAATAATGTGATTTAAATCACACATTTTGACATTAGCCGAGGTATGCTGGAATCACCAAGACGGAAAGACAAGAGGTAAAATTTATGACAGTGAACATTACCAGCAAACAAATGGAAATCACCCCAGCAATTCGCCAACATGTCGCAGACCGTCTCGCCAAACTGGATAAATGGCAAACACATCTTATTAATCCACATATCATCCTGTCGAAAGAACCGCAGGGCTTCATCGCAGATGCCACTATTAATACGCCAAACGGACATCTGGTCGCCAGTGCCAAACATGAAGATATGTATACCGCTATTAACGATTTGATCAACAAGCTGGAACGGCAGCTCAATAAAGTGCAGCACAAGGGTGAAGCGCGTCGCGCCACGACTTCGGTGAAAGACGCGGACTTCGTTGAAGAAGAATAACCTTACAGTATTGAGTTAATCAGCAACGCGCCTTCGGGCGCGTTTTTTATTGACAGAGAGAAAACAGTACGGGTACTTTAGTCTGACACTCAAAAGGAAATTTTCATGAAATATGTTCCGTTCTTCTTCGCATTCTTTTTTACCTTCCCCTGACAGGGAGGCGATTCGTTTTGTGATAAAGAATGCGAAGACGAACAACAAGGCCTCCCACTCCGGGAGGCCTTTTTTATTGATAACAATTAAGGCAACAACATGACAGCGGATAACCCTTTACTGGATTTACGTGTAAAAATAAGCGCCCTGGATGAGCAGTTACTTTCCCTGTTAGCCGAGCGGCGTCAACTGGCAGTCGAAGTGGGCAAAGCTAAACTGGCTTCACACCGTCCCGTACGGGACATTGATCGCGAACGCGACCTGCTGGAACGCCTCATTCAGTTAGGTAAAACGCATCATCTCGACGCCCATTACATTACTCGCCTGTTCCAGCTCATTATTGAAGATTCCGTTCTTACCCAGCAGGCACTACTTCAGCAGCATCTAAACAAAATTAATCCACATTCAGCCCGAATCGCATTCCTCGGCCCGAAAGGTTCGTACTCCCATCTTGCTGCGCGCCAGTACGCTGCTCGTCATTTCGAGCATTTTATTGAGAGCGGCTGCCTTAAATTTCACGATATCTTTAATCAGGTTGAAACCGGCCAGGCTGATTACGCCGTCGTGCCGCTGGAGAACACCAGTTCCGGTGCAATAAATGACGTTTACGATTTGCTTCAGCACACCAGCCTGTCGATTGTGGGTGAACTGACGGTGCCAATTGACCACTGCGTACTGGTCTCCGGCTCAACCGATCTGGATAAAATCAAGACCGTTTACAGTCACCCGCAACCTTTCCAGCAATGTAGCCAGTTTTTAAATCGCTATCCGCACTGGAAAATTGAATACTGCGAAAGCACCTCTTCCGCTATGGAGCGCGTGGCGCAGGAAAACTCCCCGCACGTGGCCGCGTTGGGTAATGAAGCCGGTGGTGCGCTGTATGGATTACAGGTACTGGAGCGCAATCTGGCAAACCAAACGCAGAATATCACTCGCTTTGTGGTACTCGCCCGTAAAGCGATTGATGTCTCCGATCAGGTCCCGGCCAAGACCACATTACTGATTGCAACCGGCCAACAAGCCGGTGCGCTGGTTGAAGCATTACTGGTGCTGCGTAATCACAACCTGATCATGACCAAACTCGAATCGCGACCGATTCACGGCAACCCATGGGAAGAGATGTTCTACCTGGATATTCAGGCGAACTTACACGCTTTAGATGTGCAAAAGGCCCTTCGCGAGCTGACATCTATTACCCGCTCGCTTAAGGTTCTGGGCTGTTATCCAAGCGAAAACGTCGTGCCCGTCGATCCGGCTTAACGCTCTATAAAGGGTGATTTCTTCATTCCTGCCACTTCCACCGGCAGGGTGAAGATCGCCCCCGAAAGAGGATAATCCGCTACCTCCTGCGCATCCATATTCTCCCGTGTGGTCGTAATAAAAAGCGTTTTCATATCGGCTCCGCCAAAGCAGACCATTGTCGGGCAGCGTACCGGCAGACGATACTCCACCAGTTGCTCTCCCCGCGGCGAATATCGTGCAATGCGCCAGCCATCAAACATAGCACTCCAGTAACAGCCTTCAACATCCATTGCCGCACCGTCAGGGATCCCTTCACCGGGTTGAAAACGCCGGAAGACTTCGCGCGCACCAGGCTCCCCCTGCTCATTGAGCGGCGTTCGATAGATAACTCCATTTGGTGTATCAGAGGTAAACATCCATTGTTTGTCGTGGCTGAACGCAAGACCGTTATGGCCCTGGATATCACACTGGATGACAGTGGGTTTAAGATCATTATCAATACGCATCAGTAGCGCACCGTTGTAATCGCCCGGGCCCCAGAATGTTCCCGCATAGAAACGACCAAGATGATCAGTACCACCGTCGTTAAAGCGCGCCAGTTGCGGGTTTGACGGGTTATCACACACTTTCTGGATCAGTAGCCCTCGCTTATCGGCGAGCCAGATAGCGTTACGCATCGCGACAATAAAACCGCCCTTCTCTCTCAATGCAAAGCAACCAACCTCCTCGGGAAAACAAAGCACCGTATGTTCACCGGTGGCAGGATGGTAGCGATGGATCTCACCTTCAAGAATATCGGCCCACCAGAGCGCCTGTTCCTCTTCACTCCATGTCGGGCATTCCGGCAGGTGGCCGGTATAATCAAACAGCAGTTGCGGTTCAGCCATATCTGTCCCTTACAAAGAAAAAAGCCAGCGGTATACCACTGGCTTTTCAGTATAAACGGCTTTTTATTTATTGGCGGCTGTCATTCGCCTGGCGAAGTAAGACACGGCTTTCACTCTGGAAACGTTTAGCATAATCGCCGAACCAGTGCTCGACCTTACGGAAGCTGTCAATAAATGCCTGCTTGTCACCGTGTTCCAGCAGACTAATCGCCTCGCCGAAACGTTGATAGTAGCGCTTGATAAGCGCCAGGTTATTCTCCGACGACATAATAATATCGGCATAGAGTTGCGGATCCTGCGCGAACAAGCGGCCAACCATCGCCAGTTCAAGGCGATAAATAGGCGACGAGAGTGCCAGTAACTGCTCAAGCTGAACATTCTCTTCTGCCAGATGCAACCCATAAGCAAAGGTAGCAAAATGGCGTAACGCCTGAATAAACGCCATATTCTGGTCATGTTCTACGGCGCTGATACGGTGCAAGCGTGCGCCCCATACCTGAATTTGTTCCAGGAACCATTGATAAGCATCCGGGTTTCGACCATCACACCACACGACAACCTGTTTCGCCAGGCTACCGCTGTCAGGACCAAACATCGGGTGCAAACCGACAACAGGCCCTTTATGGGCTTCCAGCATCGCCTGCAACGGACCGCTTTTTACTGACGCCAGGTCGACAAGGATGCAATCGTCCGGTAACGGCGGTAACTGTGCTATAACCTTTTCAGTGATATGAATAGGGACGCTCACAATGACCATCCCCGCATCAGCAACGATACTCTGCGCCTGTGCCCAGTCATCTTTTTCCAGAATACGGACCTGGTAACCTGATAGCGTCAACATTTTGGCAAACAGCTGCCCCATTTGCCCGTTACCACCAACAAGTACTACCGCTCGCAGTGAAGGACACAGGGTTTTGAACCCCTTATCGTTTTCACTGGAATAGGATTCCCGCATAACGCGACGCAGCACATCCTCAATCAAATCCGGCGACACTCCCAGGGCTTCGGCTTCCTGACGACGAGACGCCAGCATTGAGGCTTCGCGTTCCGGAACATAGATCGGCAGACCGTACTTACTTTTTACTTCGCCGACTTCGGCAACCAGTGACATCCGACGAGCCAGTAGTTCCAGTAACGCTTTGTCGACTTCATCAATTTGATCGCGTAACGCGGTCAGCTCTGCAACCATAACACCCTCTTAAGCCAGACGTGCCGTAAGGCTACTGCGCAAGTCATTGCCGATTTCACGCAGCAACGCCTCAGTGGTTTCCCAGCTAATGCAAGCATCGGTGACGGATACACCATATTTCATTTCACTACGCGGCTGCTCGGAAGATTGATTGCCTTCGTGGATATTACTTTCAATCATCAAACCAATGATTGAACGGTTTCCGTCTTTGATCTGCGCAACAACCGACTCAGCCACTGCAGGCTGGCGGCGGTAATCTTTATTCGAATTGCCATGGCTGCAATCTACCATCAGCGCAGGCTTGAGTCCCGCCTGCTCCATCTCTTTTTCACATTGAGCAACATCAGCAGGGCTGTAGTTTGGCGCTTTACCGCCGCGCAGAATCACATGGCCATCAGGATTACCTTGTGTTTGCAGCAGGCAGACCTGTCCGGCCTGGTTAATACCGACAAAACGGTGCGGCATTGCTGCAGCACGCATTGCATTAATCGCCGTTGCCAGGCTACCGTCCGTACCGTTTTTGAAGCCCACAGGCATCGACAAACCGGAGGCCATTTCACGGTGGGTTTGTGACTCGGTCGTGCGTGCGCCAATGGCGGACCAGCTAAACAGGTCCCCCAGGTACTGCGGGCTATTCGGGTCGAGCGCTTCGGTTGCCAACGGCAGCCCCATGTTGACCAGTTCCACCAGCAACTGACGAGCAATTTTCAGCCCTGCCTCAACATCAAACGAGCCATCCATATGGGGATCGTTAATCAACCCTTTCCAGCCAACAGTAGTACGGGGTTTTTCAAAATAGACGCGCATCACCAGATAGAGGCTATCGCTGACCTCTGCGGCAAGTGCTTTAAATCGACGAGCATATTCCAGCGCGGTTTCTGGATCATGAATTGAGCAAGGACCGCAAACCACTAACAAACGCGGATCTTCTCCGGCAATGATGCTGGAAATCGTCTGACGGGACTGCGCGATCTGCGCTTCCTGAGCAATACTCAAAGGGAAAGCGGCTTTCAGTTGATCGGGAGTAATCAGAACTTGTTCGTCGGTAATATGTACGTTATTCAGCGCGTCTTTTTGCATGATGGTGATCCTGTATGACTCGTTTGCGATAGTTATTCCTCAGTGAGGAGGTGACACGATACCATAATCAGTAAAGAATTCAATCCAAAATACGTACATTTATATTTACACATCAATTTAAACCCTCATTTATCGGCATAATAGTGTAAATAATTTATTACATACATATACCCAGAACTCCTGTACGTGCAGAAATTAACTCACAAATTGATGTCTGCGCGAAAATGCCAGGAAGGGAAGGCAATTGTCTTTCTATTGTATGGAGGCCGCGCAGGTTTTCGACGATGAAGCATCTGCCGTTAGTGAACACGCAGAAGATCAAGAACATGATTTAACGGCTGAGATTCTGGATAAACATCGTCATTCATAGTCGGTCAGGTAAATGCAGTTGTTTTAGCCATCTGCAGACCATAAAAAAAGGGCCAGCCCACAGGCCAGCCCTTTTTAACAGGATGTCGCGAAAGCGAATCTTAGTTAAGACGCTCTTTGATACGAGCAGACTTACCAGTGCGCTCACGCAGGTAGTACAGTTTAGCTTTACGTACAGCACCACGACGTTTAACAGCAATGCTGTCAACTACCGGAGAGTGAGTCTGGAAGACACGCTCAACGCCTTCGCCGTTGGAAATTTTACGAACAGTGAATGCAGAGTGCAGACCGCGGTTACGAATAGCGATAACCACGCCCTCGAATGCCTGCAGACGTTTTTTGGAACCTTCAACAACCCATACTTTCACTTCCACGGTATCACCCGGACGGAAGGAAGGTACGTCCTGCTTCATCTGTTCTTGTTCAAGTTGCTTAATAATGTTGCTCATAATTTAATCTCTTATCCTGGGTAAACTGATATCGGGGGCTTACGCCGTCCCATCATGTTTATGTTGCTGTTGTACGTGTTCTTTTTTGAACTCCGCCAGCAACCTTGCTTGCTCTTCAGTCAGAGCCAGGTTTTCCAGAAGTTCAGGTCTTCTAAGCCAGGTGCGGCCCAGCGACTGTTTCAAACGCCAGCGACGTATCTCGGCATGATTTCCCGACAGTAATACTGGCGGTACTTCCATCCCTTCTAACAACTCAGGTCGAGTATAGTGTGGGCAGTCCAGTAATCCATCAGCAAAGGAATCTTCCGTTGCCGAAGCTTCATGTCCCAGCACACCCGGAATAAACCGGGAGACCGAATCAATCAGCGTCATGGCTGGTAACTCACCACCGCTGAGAACGTAATCGCCGATAGACCATTCTTCGTCAATCTCGGTTTGGATTACGCGCTCATCTATCCCTTCGTAGCGCCCGCACACCAGAATCAGTTTCTGATTAGTTGCCAGTTCGCTGACGCCAGCTTGATCAAGCTTACGCCCCTGAGGTGACAGATAAATCACTTTTGCGCCTTCACCGGCCGCATCTTTTGCTGCATGAATGGCGTCCCGTAAAGGTTGCACCATCATTAGCATCCCCGGTCCGCCGCCGTAGGGACGATCGTCCACGGTACGGTGCCGGTCATGAGCAAAGTCACGTGGACTCCAGCTCTGGATGCTCAGCAGGCCATTTTTAACTGCCCGGCCAGTTACCCCGTAGTCGGTAATCGCGCGGAACATTTCAGGAAACAGGCTAATTATGCCAATCCACATAGCGCCGTCTTTTACCGTATATCCGGAGGTTTAAAAACCAGGATCCCAATCTACTTCAATGGTTTGAGTAGCGAGATCGACTTTCTTGATAACCTGCCCATCGAGGAACGGAACCAACCGCTCCTTGATACCAAATGCATCTTTCAGGTTTGCCTTAATGACGAGAACGTCATTCGACCCGGTTTCCATCATATCAATGACTTTACC
Source organism: Phytobacter palmae (assembly GCF_039409775.1). Classification (NCBI taxonomy): domain Bacteria; kingdom Pseudomonadati; phylum Pseudomonadota; class Gammaproteobacteria; order Enterobacterales; family Enterobacteriaceae; genus Phytobacter; species Phytobacter palmae. The sequence goes on from NZ_JBCIVJ010000039.1 coordinate 12,657, forward strand.
GAGGCTATAACCTTCGGTGGTCACTACCTGGCAGCCCATCAGGTCTTTCCAGTAGTAGTCACCCTCTTCCAGTTCCGGCAACTGCGATGAATCTACGACAATTTCGCAATTGGTCAGCAGATTCGCTGCATCTCTGTCATCTACACCTTTCAGTTTGATGACAATGTCCTGATTGTGGTAGCGCCAGCTTTCCAGCTCAATGCTCTGCCACTGACCCGCCCGTTCAATAAACCATGGCTGATAGTCAAAAATGCTTTCGGCGTCTTCGGTGGAGGAAAACACTCTGAGCCAACCACGGATACCGTAAGAAGATCCCAGTTTACCCAGAACGATAGGATTAACAGGGCTCTGCGCGGCGTGTTGCTTGCTCATCATGACCACCGTGACAGATTAAGCTGCTTTGTTTACTTCTTTGATCAGCGTAGCTACGCGATCAGAAACGGTAGCGCCCTGGCCAACCCAGTGAGCGATACGATCCAGATCCAGGCGGGTGCCTTCTTCTTTCTCGGACGCGATCGGGTTGAAGAAGCCAACGCGCTCAATGAAGCGACCGTTGCGTGCATTACGGCTGTCGGTGACAACAACCTGGTAGAACGGACGCTTTTTAGCGCCGTGACGTGCTAAACGAATAGTTACCATAACATCCTCTTGTGTGAATAAAACAACCGGGCCCCATCGAGGAACGGAGCCCGGTGTCATATTAAAAGCCCGAAAATTTTACTGATTTCTGGGGAAATTGCAATCAGCAGTTAATAACTCTGCTGTAGAAGGCCGTCGGCAGTGCAGCCAGTTCGGTACCGACGTGTGCGCAGCCACCGGAGCGTACACGTAGTACGTGAGGATGGCGAGCACAGCCCGGTGCCGAAATGGCAAATGGGCCAGGCCGTGAGATTAGCGACCAGGAAAACCTGGCGGCATCATCCCCTTCATACTTCTCATCATCTTCGCCATACCGCCCTTCTTCATCTTTTTCATCATGCGTTGCATGTCATCGAACTGTTTCAGAAGGCGGTTTACGTCTTGTACCTGCATCCCACAGCCTGCAGCAATACGGCGCTTACGGGAGCCTTTGATAATTTCAGGATTCGCGCGCTCTTTAAAGGTCATCGAGTTGATGATTGCTTCCATACGCACCAGCACCTTGTCATCCATCTGCGCTTTCACGTTGTCCGGAATCTGCCCCATGCCCGGCAGCTTGCCCATCAGGCTCGCCATACCACCCATGTTTTTCATCTGACGCAGCTGTTCCAGGAAGTCTGTCAGATCGAAACCGTCGCCTTTTTTCAGTTTGCTGGCCAGCTTCTCGGCCTGGGCGCGATCAACTTTGCTCTCGATATCTTCAATCAGCGACAGGACGTCGCCCATACCGAGGATACGCGAAGCAATACGATCCGGGTGGAACGGCTCCAGCGCTTCGGTCTTTTCGCCGACACCAAGGAACTTGATCGGTTTGCCGGTAATATGGCGAATGGAGAGCGCCGCACCGCCACGGGCGTCACCGTCCACTTTGGTCAATACAACCCCCGTCAACGGCAGCGCTTCGTTAAACGCTTTGGCGGTATTCGCCGCATCCTGACCGGTCATCGCATCAACAACAAACAGGGTTTCTACCGGTTTAATCGCGGCATGTACCTGCTTGATTTCGTCCATCATCGCTTCGTCAACGTGCAGACGACCAGCGGTATCCACCAGCAGCACGTCGTAGAATTTAAGCTTCGCTTCTTTCAGCGCGGCATTGACGATATCCACCGGCTTTTGCGCGACATCAGACGGGAAGAAATCCACTTCAACTTGCTGTGCAAGCGTTTCCAGTTGTTTAATCGCCGCCGGGCGATAAACGTCTGCGGAAACCACCATCACTTTCTTCTTGTGTTTTTCACGCAGGAACTTACCCAGTTTACCCACGCTGGTAGTTTTACCTGCACCCTGCAGGCCCGCCATCAATACAACGGCTGGCGGTTGAGCGGCCAGGTTAAGGCTTTGGTTCTCTTCACCCATCGCCGCAACCAGTTCGTTGCGTACGATTTTGACGAACTCCTGACCGGGAGTCAGGCTCTTATTCACTTCATGACCAACCGCTTTTTCTTTTACGCGGCTGATGAAATCACGCACGACCGGCAAGGCGACGTCCGCCTCCAGCAGCGCCATACGCACTTCGCGTAGTGTGTCTTTAATGTTGTCTTCAGTGAGGCGTCCACGACCACTGATATTGCGCAGGGTGCGCGACAAACGATCGGTTAAATTATCAAACATTGTCTCTCGCCTGAGGTAAAACGATGGGCCGCCTGGGCGACGCATAACAGAAATTTTCGCCAGTATAACATGAAGACATTGGCGATGTATGTGATGCAACGGTTGGAGCCAGAGTCACGTAACGTTATACTGCATCTCTTTCTTCTCAGGTCAACTGTCGACGCCACTATGCCCGTGTTCGCCTTAATTTCTCTTGCCGCCTATTCCATCAGCCTCGCACTGATCGTTCCCGGTTTGCTGCAGAAAAACAGCGGCTGGCGCCGCATGGCGATTTTATCTGCGGTGGTCGCGCTGATGTTTCACGGCTTCGCGCTTAAAGAACGCCTTTTTCCTGACGATGGCGGGCAAAACTTAAGCTTGTTAAATGTTGGTTCACTGGTCAGCTTGATGATCTGTACAGTCATGACCATCGTGGCATCGAAAAACCGCGGCTGGCTGCTGTTGCCCATCGTCTATACTTTTGCGCTCATCAACCTCGCTTTCGCCATTTTTGTGCCGAACGAGTACATCACGCATCTCGAAACCACTCCGGGTATGATGATCCATATCGGGCTGTCACTCTTCTCCTACGCCACACTGATTATTGCAGCGATGTATGCGCTGCAACTGGCGTGGATTGACTATCAACTTAAGAATAAGCGACTGGCATTCAGCAGCGAAATGCCGCCGCTAATGAGCATTGAGCGCAAAATGTTTCATATCACGCAGATTGGCGTGGTTCTGCTGACGTTAACGCTTTGTACAGGTCTTTTCTTTCTCAAGAACCTGTTCAGCATGGAGAATATCGACAAAGCTGTCCTGTCGATCATCGCGTGGTTCGTTTATATCGTATTGCTGTGGGGCCATTACCATAAAGGGTGGCGCGGGCGCCGTGTCGTGTGGTTTAACGTCGCAGGCGCGGGCATTCTCACGCTGGCCTATTTCGGTAGCCGCATTCTGCAGCATATCCTAAGTTAAGAAGGAGTTCCCCCTGGAACACATTTCCACCACGACGCTGATCGTCACCCTGATCATCATGGTGGTGATTTCGGCGTACTTCTCCGGTTCTGAAACCGGCATGATGACCGTTAACCGTTATCGCCTGCGTCATCTGGCAAAGCAGGGGCATCGAAGCGCTAAGCGCGTCGAAAAACTGCTGCGTAAACCCGACCGCCTTATCAGCCTGGTATTGATTGGCAATAATCTTGTCAATATCCTCGCCTCTGCGCTGGGCACCATAGTTGGTATGCGTTTATATGGTAACGCTGGCGTGGCAATAGCAACCGGCGTGCTGACTTTTGTCGTCCTGGTGTTTGCAGAAGTCCTGCCAAAAACTATCGCCGCCCTCTATCCCGAGAAAGTCGCTTTTCCCAGTAGTGTTCTGTTAGTACCGCTGCAGATCATCATGATGCCGCTGGTCTGGCTGCTTAATGGTGTAACGCGGGTTCTGATGCGAATGGTAGGTATTAAGGCTGATGTCGTTATTAGCGGCGCACTTAGCAAAGATGAGTTGCGTACTATCGTGAACGAATCCCGCTCCCAGATTTCCCGACGCAATCAGGATATGCTGCTGTCGATATTGGATCTGGAAAAAGTAAGCGTAAATGACATCATGGTGCCGCGTAGCGAAATCGTCGGTATTGATATCAACGACGACTGGAAGTCGATCGTGCGCCAGCTTACCCACTCGCCGCATGGCCGTATCGTGCTGTATCGGGATTCGCTTGACGATACCATCAGTATGCTACGAGTACGCGAAGCCTACCGTCTGATGACAGAGAAAAAAGAGTTCACCAAAGAGGTCATGTTGCGCGCCGCTGATGAGATTTATTACGTGCCGGAAGGGACACCGCTCAGCATACAACTGGTGAAATTTCAGCGTAATAAAAAGAAAGTCGGCCTGGTTGTGGACGAATACGGTGATATTCAGGGGCTGATTACGGTTGAAGATATTCTCGAAGAGATTGTCGGAGACTTTACGACATCCATGTCACCGTCGCTGGCAGAAGAAGTGACACCGCAGAATGACGGCTCAGTGATTATTGATGGCAGCGCCAATGTACGTGAATTAAATAAAGCCTTTAACTGGCAGTTACCGGAAGCAGAGGCCCGGACGATTAACGGGATGTTACTTGAAGCACTGGAAGAGATCCCGGCAGCCGGAACCCGTGTACGCATTGAGCACTATGATATCGATATTCTTGATGTGCAGGACAACATGATCAAGCAGGTACGCGTTATCCCGGTAAAATCCCTTCGCGACAGTGTGGCGGAATAACGGCTTTAGCCCTCTCCCCGCAGAGAGAGGGCTAATATAAGGGAAATTAACCCTTCGCTTTCGCCACCGTAACCATCGCGGCGCGAATCGTGCGGCCATTGAGGGTAAAGCCTTTTTGCATCACGCCCAGCACGTTGCCCGGCGCCACATCTTCTGACTCCACCATCGCGATTGCCTGATGCACATTCGGATCCAGCGGAACGTTGGTATCGGCCACAACTTCAACACCGAATTTTTTCACCACATCCAGCATAGATTTCAGGGTCAGTTCAATACCTTCGACCATTGAGGACATATCGGCATTGTTCTTATCCGCGACTTCCAGCGCACGATCCAGGCTATCAATCACTGGCAACAGCTCGTTGATGAATTTTTCCAGCGCAAATTTATGCGCCTTTTCAACGTCCAGTTCGGTACGGCGACGCAGGTTTTCCATTTCTGCTTTTACACGCAGAATACCGTCACGCTCACGGTTCTGCGCTTCAATCAGTTGCGCTTCGAGGTTGGCAATCTTCTCATCGCGCGGATCCACCTGCTCAGCAGAAGCGTCTGGTTCAACCGCCTCAATATCTTCGTGCTGATCCATGATAATTTCTTCCGGGGCTTGCCCGTCAGGCGTTTTCTGTTCTTTACTACTCATGAATTTCTCCGCGTTTTTTCGCATTCATCTCGCTAACTTCGCTTATTATGGGGATCAGTTTCCGGGTTTCAAGGGAACGCGACAGATTGTCATCATTCATTTGGCACAAGGACCACCAGAAAATGGCTCATCATTTCAAGTGTATTGGTATTGTCGGTCATCCACGTCACCCCACCGCGCTGACCACACATGAAATGCTCTATCGCTGGCTGTGTACAAAAGGGTATGACGTTGTTGTCGAGCAACAGATTGCACAAGAGTTACAGCTTAAAAACGTGCGTACCGGAACGCTGGCAGAAATTGGTCAGCAGGCGGACCTTGCGGTTGTGGTCGGCGGTGACGGTAATATGCTTGGTGCCGCGCGCACGCTGGCGCGTTACGATATTAAAGTCATTGGCATCAACCGTGGCAATTTGGGCTTTCTTACTGACCTTGACCCCGATAACGCGCAACAGCAGTTAGCTGACGTTCTGGAAGGTTATTATATTGCGGAAAAACGTTTTTTGCTGGAAGTACAAGTCTGCCAGCAGGACTGCCAGAAACGCATCAGCACCGCGATTAATGAAGTCGTTCTCCATCCGGGCAAAGTTGCCCATATGATTGAGTTTGAAGTCTACATTGATGAAATTTTTGCTTTCTCTCAGCGTTCAGACGGCCTGATCATCTCCACGCCTACAGGCTCCACGGCCTACTCGCTGTCGGCGGGCGGCCCTATCCTGACACCTTCCCTGGATGCCATCACGCTGGTGCCTATGTTCCCACATACGCTTTCAGCACGCCCTCTGGTCATTAACAGCAGCAGCACTATTCGCCTGCGTTTCTCACACCGTCGCAGCGATCTGGAGGTGAGTTGTGATAGCCAAATAGCGCTGCCCATCCAGGAAGGTGAAGATGTGCTGATTCGTCGTTGTGACTATCACCTTAATCTGATCCACCCAAAAGATTATAGTTATTTCAATACATTAAGCTCAAAGCTCGGCTGGTCAAAAAAATTATTCTGAAAACGTGGTCCGGGTCTTTACTGTATATAAAACCAGTTTATACTGTATTTAAACACAGTTATGGTTATTCATACAGGAAGGCAACCATGTTGGCACAACTGACTATCAGCAACTTTGCGATTGTTCGTGAGCTTGAGATCGATTTCCATAACGGAATGACGGCAATCACGGGTGAAACCGGGGCAGGTAAATCCATCGCCATTGATGCGCTGGGGCTTTGCCTGGGTGGTCGTGCAGATGCCGACATGGTGCGAGCGGGCGCCGCACGCGCTGACCTGTGCGCGCGTTTTGCCCTGAAAGATACCCCTGCAGCACAACGCTGGCTGGAAGAGAACCAGCTTGAAGACGGGCGTGAGTGTTTACTTCGCCGTGTTATCAGCAGCGACGGGCGCTCTCGTGGTTTTATCAACGGTACGGCAGTTCCTCTCTCGCAATTGCGCGAGCTGGGGCAGTTGCTGATTCAAATCCACGGCCAACACGCGCACCAGCTATTAGTGAAATCGGAGCATCAGAAAGCATTGCTGGATGGCTATGCAGGTGAGTATGCACTTACTCAACAGATGGCAGAACATTATCGCCAGTGGCATACAAGCTGCCGCGAACTGGCACAGCATCAACAGCAAAGCCAGGAACGTACCGCACGTGCCGAGCTACTTCACTATCAGTTAAAAGAGCTTAATGAATTCAATCCGCAGCCGGGCGAATTTGAACAGATTGACGAAGAGTACAAACGCCTCGCCAATAGTGGTCAGTTACTTAGCACCAGTCAGCATGCGCTGACTTTGCTGGCAGACGGCGAAGATGCCAATCTGCAGAGCCAGCTCTATACCGCGCGCCAGATGGTTACCGAACTGGCCGGTATGGACGCCAGCCTGTCCGGTGTCCTCACTATGCTCGAAGAAGCGGCTATTCAGGTCAGCGAGGCCAGCGATGAGTTGCGTCATTACTGCGACCGCCTGGACCTCGATCCGAATCGCTTATATGAGCTTGAGCAGCGTATTTCAAAACAGATTTCACTCGCGCGCAAACACCATGTCAGCCCGGAAGCACTGCCTCAGTTTCATCAGTCGTTGCTGGAAGAACAACAACTGCTTGATGACCAGGCTGACTCCCAGGAAACTCTGAAGCTGGCAGTGGCGAAGCACCATCAACTGGCACTGGAAGCCGCCCGCCAGCTTCATGCTCAGCGGGTACACTACGCGCAAGAACTGGGACAATTGATCACAGACAGCATGCATTTGCTCTCGATGCCTCATGGGGTATTTGATATCGACGTCAGCTTTGACGAGCACATGCTTACGGCAGATGGCGCAGATCGTATTGAGTTCCGCGTTACCACTAACCCAGGCCAACCGTTGCAGCCCATCTCAAAAGTTGCATCTGGCGGTGAATTGTCGCGTATCGCATTAGCCATTCAGGTCATCACCGCCCGGAAAATGGAAACCCCGGCGCTGATTTTCGATGAAGTAGATGTGGGTATCAGCGGCCCAACAGCCGCGGTCGTTGGCAAACTTCTGCGTCAGTTGGGTGAATCTACCCAGGTGATGTGTGTGACTCACCTGCCTCAGGTTGCAGGCTGCGGGCACCATCACTTCTTTGTTAGCAAAGAAACAGACGGCGCAATGACTGAAACACATATGCTGCCTTTGGATAAACGCGCGCGCTTACAGGAACTGGCACGACTGTTAGGCGGTAGTGAAGTCACCCGAAATACACTGGCAAATGCTAAAGAGCTACTCGCTGCGTAAACTTTTTGTCATTAGTACGGTCTCAGTACACGATAAATTCGCCGTCAGACCAGGTAGCAAAGGTTTTAAACTGGCTAAAGGTCTATTATTATCGGCACATTACAAATGAGCCACGTACTGTTCGGGCCCGAAAAGGAATCAAATCATTATGCGCTGTAAAATGCTGACTGCTGCCGCAGCGGTTCTTCTGATGTTGACCGCAGGCTGTTCCACTCTGGAACGAGTGGTTTACCGTCCTGATATCAATCAGGGGAACTACCTGACTCCGAATGACGTTTCTAAAATCCGCGTAGGGATGACGCAACAGCAGGTTGCATATGCATTAGGTACGCCGATGATGACCGATCCATTCGGAAGCAATACCTGGTTCTACGTATTCCGTCAACAGCCGGGACACGAAGATGCAACCCAGCAAACCCTGACTTTGACCTTCAACAGCAGCGGCGTATTAACCAACATTGATAACAAACCCGCACTGACAAAAGAGTAACCGCAGAATCAGAAATGGCGCCCCCGGGCGCCATTTTCATTTAAGGGGATGACAGCGATGGCCGTGCCGGAAAGCAAAGCAGCCTTACTGGAAGAAATGGAAAAGTCAGCACTCTCGCTACGCAAAAAACTCAGCCGCATTCCGGCGGAAATCGCTTATCAGGAATGTCTTGAAGGGCACGTGACCGGTAGCCGAATGAGTGTCGCCAACCTTGTCAGCTATCTGATTGGCTGGGGAGAACAAGTTCTCTACTGGCATCACCAGGAAGCAGCTGGTGAGGAAGTCAATTTTCCGGCAAAAGGCTTTAAATGGAATGAACTAGGGAAGCTTGCGCAAAAATACTACGCCGATTACCAGCATATTACGTCATGGCCGATGTTGCTTGTCATGCTGGAAGAGAATCAACAACAACTGGTGGCTCTGGTGAATGGCTTTAGCGACGACGAATTGTACCACCAACCCTGGTATGGAAAATGGACGCGAGGTCGTATGATTCAGTTCAACAGCGTCTCACCGTACAGGAACGCCAGCGCCAGATTGAATGTCCTGTTAAAAGCACTTACAGCAGCCTGAACAGGCCTATTTCTTCGCCGCTCTCTCCGCGCGCTGCCTGCGCAATTCTTTCGGATCAGCAATCAGGGGGCGATAGATTTCTATCCGGTCGCCATCGGCAACAATATCCTGCAGTTTCGCCGGGCGGCTATAAATGCCAACTTTATTGTGGCTGAGATCGATATCTGTACGTAATTCCAGCAGACCAGAGGCAACAATCGCTTGCTCTATGGTCGCCCCCTCTTCAAGGTTCACCCGCTGCAGGTACTGCTTTTCGGGTAACGCATACGCGACTTCCACCACAATCTTACCCGGCACTGTAGACCTCTTTCGCACGCACGGTAAACGCTTCTACCATATTGGCGGCCAGCTCTTTGAATATGCGCCCAAACGCCAACTCAATCAGTTTATTGGTAAATTCGAAATCAAGGTTAAATTCGATGCGGCAGGCATCCGCTGACAGCGGCGTAAACTTCCAGCCTCCCATCAATCTTTTAAATGGACCATCGACAAGATGCATCAAGATGGTTTGATTTGCCGTTAAGGTGTTTCGCGTTGTGAAAGTTTTGCTGATTCCCGCTTTCGAGACATCCACTGCTGCCGTCATCTGCGTAGGGCCGGACTCCAGCACGCGGCTTCCGGTGCACCCAGGCAGGAACTGTGGATAAGATTTCACATCGTTAACCAATTCATACATTTGTTCTGCGCTGTAAGGCACCAGTGCAGAGCGACTAATCTGAGGCATAGCATTTCCCACAATCACACAATTATTAAATAATAACATTTCCCATACATGAAAGGAAAACGCCAGGCCGGAACTCGTGCTAAGATAACGCGTTGAACCTCACAGGATGCAATGAGGTCTTTTTGGATATCAGATTACCAATGGCTTCACGACACTTATGACAAAGAAAAAAGTACACAAACCCGGTTCCGCCACCATCGCGATGAACAAGCGCGCCCGCCATGAATATTTTATCGAAGAAGAGTTTGAGGCGGGCCTGTCTTTGCAAGGCTGGGAAGTCAAATCCCTGCGTGCGGGCAAAGCCAATATCGGCGACAGCTATGTGATTTTGAAGGATGGCGAAGCATACCTGTTCGGCGCTAACTTCACTCCGCTGGCGGTGGCTTCGAGCCACTATGTTTGCGACCCGACCCGTACACGTAAGCTGCTGCTCAACCAGCGCGAACTGGACAGCCTCTATGGCCGTGTAAACCGCGAAGGTTATACTGTCGTCGCACTTTCGCTATACTGGAAAAATGCCTGGTGCAAAGTCAAAATCGGCGTTGCGAAAGGGAAGAAACAGCACGATAAACGTTCCGATCTTAAAGAGCGTGAATGGCAACTGGATAAAGCCCGCATTATGAAAAACGCAGGCCGCTAGTTGTGTCCACCGGATGCTTCCCTGCGGGAGTGTCCGGGCAAACTAACTTCCCGCAGCGCCTCTCTCACTTTGAGTGCAGAGAAATGTTTGAGCATCATGATTTTTCGTACGTAAATGCCCTTCTCTCATTATATCTCTTCTCTGGATTTCCTCTGCACTTAATCATCTTTATTCATAACCGTTATCAGTGGCGATTGCTCACATTTCAGCCAGGCATCTCTGACCCAAACCGTTACTGCGATATGGACTGGTGTGCTGCCTCATAAATCTGTTATACTCACTACAACACTTTTGGGGCTGATTCTGGATTCGACGGGATTTGCGAAACCCAAGGTGCATGCCGAGGGGCGGTTGGCCTCGTAAAAAGCCGCAAAAAATAGTCGCAAACGACGAAAACTACGCTTTAGCAGCTTAATAACCTGCTCTGAGCCCTCTCTCCCTAGCTTCCGCTCTTAAGACGGGGATCAAAGAGAGGTCAAACCCAAAAGAGATCGCGTGGAGGCCCTGCCTGGGGTTGAAGCGTTAAAACTAATCAGGCTAGTCTGGTAGTGGCGTGTCCGTCCGCAGGTGCCAGGCGAATGTAAAGACTGACTAAGCATGTAGTACCGAGGATGTAGGAATTTCGGACGCGGGTTCAACTCCCGCCAGCTCCACCAATTTTTGATATATTGAAGTTCAGTGAAGTCTATCAAGCCCGCATGGAACCAGCCTTGCGGGCTTTTTTACGTCTATAGTAGTCTACCAAGAATTGCTAGAATCTACTCGTTATGGCACCCTTTTTGGGACCCAACACAAAGGGTCCAAAACATGAGGGTCCCAAACATGGCAAAAATCGCTAAGAAGCTCACTGACACTGAAATCAAAAGCACCAAACCTGCCGAGAAAGAGGTTAACCTTTTTGACGGCGATGGTTTGCTCCTGCGAATCGCCCCCTTGGCGAAGGGAGGAAAGAAAAATTGGTATTTCAGATATGCAGTGCCTGTGACCAAAAAGCGAACTAAGGTGAGCTTAGGAACCTATCCTCACCTTACACTTGCGAAGGCACGAGCTTTACGTGATGAGTATTTGTCGTTGCTTGCAAATGGTATAGACCCACAAGTTCATAACACCCACAAAGCCAATGCCCTTAAGGATGCCACGGAACATACATTTCAAGCAGTAGCCAAGAAGTGGCTTGATGAGAAAGTCAAAACGTCAGGCATCTCCCAGGATCATGCTAACGACATCTGGCGAAGCCTAGAGAGAAATATCTTTCCAACGTTGGGTGATACCCCCATTAAGGAGATTCGCCCTAAAATGCTTAAACAGCATTTAGAACCTATAGAAAAACGAGGTGTCCTTGAAACACTTCGCCGCATCATATCCCGCCTGAATGAAATTTTCCGCTATGCAGCAACAGAAGAACTCATAGAATTCAATCCGGCTGACAACCTGGGGCAACGGTTCAGCAAGCCAAAAAAACAGAATATGCCAGCATTATCCCCTTCCGAACTCCCCCGCTTCCTGGTTGCTCTAAACAATGCTTCTGTCCGTTTAGAAACAAGGCTACTGATTGAGTGGCAACTTCTCACATGGGTTCGCCCTGGTGAAGCTGTTCGCACAAGATGGTCAGATATTGATATAGAAACCGGCATGTGGAACATCCCGGCGGAGTTTATGAAAATGAAGAAACCTCACAAAGTTCCACTGAGCAAAGAAGCTTTGCGAGTCTTGGATTCAATGAAAGCCATCAGCGGGCATAGAGAGTGGGTTTTTCCCAGTATCAAAGCTCCACTCAATCACATGCATGAACAAACAGCTAATGCGGCTATAATCCGTATGGGCTTCGGAGGTGAGCTTGTAGCTCATGGTATGCGATCAATCGCCAGAACGGCTGCTGAGGAGTGTGGCAAGTTTAGAACTGATGTCTTAGAAGCCGCCCTTGCCCACTCGAAAAAAGATGAAATAATTGCAGCCTACAATCGTGCAGAGTATCTCACAGAACGTGTGGTTCTCATGCAATGGTGGA
>NZ_JBCIVJ010000040.1:0-21314 GCF_039409775.1 Phytobacter palmae
GGCATAAAACTCATTTAATTACGAGACGCATACTGTGAAAAACAATCTTAAACTTTCGGTGGTCGCTATCGCTGTCTCCTTTTTCCTGGCAAATCAAGCCGGAGCAGCAAATACCTGGGCAGAGGCACGTAATGATGCAATGGGGGGAACAGGTGTTGCCTCCGCAAATTACGGCAGTGGTGCATTTATTAACCCGGCGTTGCTGGCAAAGGCGAAACCGGAAGACAATGTTACGGTCATCTTACCGAGCGTTGGCGCGCAGATAACCGATGAGGATAACCTGCGTGATGAAATTGATGATATCAGCGATAAAATCGATTATTACAAGGACACGGTTAATAAGCTCACACTGCGGGAAGTGCTGCTAAACCCCGTTGGCACTGTTGATCAGTTCCAGATGGCAGCAAAAGATCTTGCGGATTCGCTTGATTATCTGGATGGCAAAACGGCGAGCGCGAATGCCGGGGCCGGTATCGCCGTCACTATTCCTAACGATGTGTTATCTGTTGCCTTTGTGACCAAAGGCTACGCACATGCCCGCGTCAATTCGAATATTGATCAAAACGATATCACCTACCTTCGCAGCATTCAGAACAGTGATACGGTAGCAACGGGGGTCGCCCTTGGGGCTGTTCTCTCTCCTAACGGCTCGGATGAGATCACAAAAAACCTTAACTCCACAGCGTCAGGCCGTGCGGCCATCATTACGGATTTTGGTATCGCAATGGCACATCAATTTGACGTGGGCGGTGTTCCTCTCTCCGTTGGCGTTACGCCAAAACTGCAAAAGTCGTGGATCTATAACTACACCACGTCGATTTATGATTACGATAAAAACGAATGGAACAACAGTAAGTACCGCAAGGATGACACGGGCTTTAACATTGATGTTGGCCTGGCGGCGGATTTAACAGATAACGTCACCCTGGGTCTGAGTGGACAAAACCTGGTCTCGCGTAATATCGATACCAAAGATGTTTTTGTCACCAATGGCAGAACAGGTGAGGTTAAAAACTATAAAGATACCTACCAGATCAGCCCCCTGGTTACCGCTGGAGCGGCGTGGCATAACGATCTGCTGACGCTGAGCGCTGATGGTGATCTGACGGAAACCAAAGGCTTTAAGAGCGAGAAAAATTCGCAGTTCGTTGGCGTCGGTGCGGAGGTTCGTCCACTGAGTTGGCTGGCGGTTCGTGCCGGTTACCGTGCTGATGTGAAAGGTGATGAAAGTAATGTCTTCACCGGCGGCGTCGGTTTTGCACCCTTTAACCGTGTGCACGTGGATTTAATGGGTTTAGTGGGTGAGAACAAAACCTGGGGGGCCGGTGCACAGTTAAGTATGACATTCTGATGCACCACCGGAGGCCTTGCGCCTCCGGTTTTTCTTTGTGCTATAGTAGCGCCCCTTTTTGACCTAAAGCTTATTTATTCGCCATGTCGCCAGAAAATCAGCCTGCTGCTTATCCTGCTCACCGTTTCTCCATCGCGCCGATGCTCGACTGGACGGATCGCCATTGCCGCTATTTCCTGCGTCTGCTTTCTCGCCATACGCTGCTTTATACCGAGATGGTCACGACGGGAGCCATTATTCATGGTAAAGGCGACTACCTGGCATACAGCGAGGAAGAACATCCGGTAGCATTGCAACTCGGTGGCAGTGATCCTGCGCAGCTTGCTCATTGCGCGAAGCTTGCGGAGCTGCGTGGTTATGATGAGATCAACCTGAATGTGGGTTGTCCATCCGATCGAGTACAGAACGGTATGTTCGGCGCCTGTCTGATGGGCAATGCGCAACTGGTGGCCGATTGTGTGAAGGCCATGCGCGACGTGGTATCAATTCCGGTCACGGTAAAAACCCGTATCGGCATTGACAATCAGGACAGCTACGAATTTCTTTGTGACTTTATCAGCACGGTTTCCGGCAAAGGCGAATGCGAGATGTTTATCATCCACGCGCGTAAAGCCTGGCTTTCTGGCTTGAGCCCGAAAGAAAACCGTGAAATTCCCCCTCTGGACTACCCGCGCGTCTATCAGCTTAAACGCGATTTCCCGCACCTGACCATGTCGATTAATGGCGGTATTACCTCGCTGGAGGCGGCAAAAACCCATCTGGAACATATGGATGGGGTGATGGTTGGGCGTGAGGCATATCAGAATCCGGGCATTCTGGCGCGTGTTGATCGTGAAATTTTCGGCGCTGATGTCGTGGATGCGGACCCGGTAGCGGTAGTACGGGCAATGTACCCTTATATTGAGCGCGAATTGCAGCAAGGAACGTATCTGGGGCATATCACCCGCCATATGCTGGGTCTGTTTCAGGGGATTCCTGGAGCACGCCAGTGGCGTCGCTACCTGAGCGAGAACGCCCATAAAGCCGGGGCCGATGTCGCGGTGCTGGAACACGCGCTAAGCCTTGTGGCAAACCGCGAATAATTTCACTAAAAAATGGTCAAATTAACCAGGCTCTGCAGCATTATGCGGAGCCTTTTCTTTTATAAATCAATAGCCTCAAACTGGCATGCTTCTTGTAATGCATCCTGTAAGTCATAGTCCCGATGTCATTATCTATTTATCTGGAGCGCGCCATGCTGGAATTACTGTTTGTTATCGGCTTTTTTATTGTGCTACTCGCCACCGGCGTTTCATTGCTGGGCATTATTGCAGCACTGCTGGTGGCAACCGCAGTGATGTTTTTGGGTGGCCTTTTTGCCTTGATGATCAAGTTACTGCCCTGGTTACTCCTGGCGGTTGCGGTGGTGTGGATTATTCGGGCGATCAAAACGCCCAAAATTCCTCAATATCAGCGCAATAACCGTTGGCGTTACTAAAGTATTGCGCACTTGATCACAACCTCGACACTTTTCCGGGCGCTTTGCTAAGAAGCGAATAGGATTTACTTATCAAATCTGTCACTATCGCCGCGTTAACGAATTCATCGAGCTGTACCCTACATACAGCCGAACTAAAAAAAGAATGGGCTTCCTTCGGGAAGCCCTAATTCTTTCTGCCGCCGTTATACTTCCAGCGTCACTCTCTTACGGAATCAACAGGCTTGACCCTTGTGTTGCGCGACTTTGCAGGGCTTCGTGCGCGCGCCGTGCGTCGGTAAGAGCAAATTTCTGCGATTGCGCCACATCCACTTTAATCACGCCGCTGGCAATCAGCGAGAACAGTTCATTACTGGCCTCTTCAAGCTCTTCGCGATTCGTTACGTAGCCATTGAGGGAAGGGCGGGTCGCGTACAGAGAACCTTTCTGATTCAGGATGCCCAGATTAACGCCTGATACCGGCCCGGAGGCGTTACCAAAGCTCACCATCAGGCCGCGGCGTTGCAGGCAATCGAGGGAATCTTCCCAGGTATCTTTACCCACCGAGTCATACACAACGCGTACTTTTTTCCCGCCAGTTATCTCTTTTACGCGATCAACAATGTTTTCTTCGCGATAGTTAATTACCTGCCATGCGCCGGCCTCCAGTGCCCTCTGCGCTTTCTGTGCGGAGCCGACAGTACCTATTAATTTTGCTCCCAGCGCCTTCGACCACTGGCAGGCAATCAGCCCCACGCCACCCGCCGCCGCATGGAAGAGGAATGCTTCATCAGGTTTAATTTCGTACGTTTTGCGCAGCAAGTAAAAGACGGTAAGCCCTTTGAGGAAAGAGGCTGCCGCCTGCTCGAACGAGATGGCATTGGGCAGAATAGCAACCTTATCTGCCAGGACATTATGCACAGAGCTGTAGGCGCCAGGCCCGGATTGGGCGTACACCACACGATCGCCTGCTTTGATATGTTTTACGCCGGAACCCACTTTGCTGACCACGCCCGCCGCCTCGGTCCCCAGACCGCTCGGCAACGACGGTGGTGGATACAGACCGCTACGAATGTAGGTGTCGATATAATTAATTCCTATGGCTTTGTTTTCAACCTGGACTTCATTTTCCGCCGGAGCTGCGGGATTAAATTCGACAGCTTGCAAAACCTCAGGGCCACCGTGCTTGTGAAATTCAATTCTTGTCGCCATGTTTCCTCCCGAATGATAATCTTTTGAACCATTCATTACGTTGGTAACTCCATTCACTATGGCAGGAAATAAACCCTTCAACAAACAGACTGAACCCCGCGATTTTCAGGTCGAGGGGATGAAAGTGCCGCCCCATTCCATTGAAGCGGAACAGTCAGTGTTGGGCGGTTTAATGCTGGATAACGAGCGCTGGGACGATGTTGCCGAGCGCGTTGTGGCGGATGATTTTTACACCCGTCCGCATCGTCATATCTTTACTGAGATGCACCGTCTTCAGGAGATGGGCAAACCCATTGACCTGATTACGCTGGCGGAATCGCTGGAACTGCAAGGGCAGTTGGATATCGTCGGCGGCTTTGCTTATCTGGCTGAACTGTCCAAAAACACGCCAAGTGCGGCGAACATCAGTGCCTACGCAGATATCGTGCGTGAACGCGCTGTCGTGCGCGAGATGATCTCCGTCGCCAATGAGATAGCCAGTGCCGGTTTCGACCCTCAGGGGCGCACCAGTGAAGATCTGCTCGACCTTGCTGAGTCACGGGTTTTCAAAATTGCGGAAAGCCGGGCCAACAAAGATGAAGGCCCAAAAAACATCGCGGATGTGCTTGAGGCGACTGTTGCGCGTATTGAGTTGTTATTCCAGCAGCCGCACGACGGTGTTACTGGCGTGAATACGGGATACGATGACCTCAACAAGAAAACCGCAGGTCTGCAGCCGTCGGATCTGATCATTGTTGCCGCGCGTCCATCAATGGGGAAAACCACCTTTGCGATGAATCTCGTTGAAAATGCGGCAATGTTGCAGGATAAACCGGTTCTCATCTTCAGTCTTGAGATGCCCTCAGAGCAGATTATGATGCGTTCTCTGGCATCCCTGTCACGTGTGGATCAGACGCGCATTCGTACCGGTCAGCTTGATGACGAGGACTGGGCGCGTATTTCAGGCACCATGGGCATCCTGCTGGAAAAACGGAATATCTATATTGATGACTCATCCGGCCTGACGCCGACAGAGGTTCGTTCCCGTGCGCGGCGTATTGCGCGTGAGCATGGCGGTATCGGGCTTATCATGATTGACTACCTGCAATTGATGCGCGTGCCGTCGCTGTCCGACAACCGTACACTGGAGATCGCGGAGATTTCCCGCTCTCTGAAAGCGCTGGCGAAAGAGCTACAGGTGCCGGTTGTTGCCCTGTCGCAGCTTAACCGCTCACTGGAACAGCGTGCGGATAAGCGTCCGGTCAACTCCGACCTGCGTGAGTCCGGCTCTATCGAGCAGGACGCCGACTTGATCATGTTTATTTATCGTGATGAGGTTTATCACGAAAACAGCGACTTAAAAGGGATCGCTGAAATCATTATTGGTAAGCAGCGTAACGGCCCGATCGGTACGGTGCGTTTGACCTTTAACGGACAGTGGTCGCGTTTTGATAATTATGCGGGTCCACAATACGACGACGAATAATCCTCATCATTCTTTGAGCAGCAGCGGCCCGGTCACTGAGCTAACTCAGCTCACGGGGATTTACGGCCTTGCCGCAACTCAAATGATTTAGAGGATGATTTATTTTTCTTTAAGGCAAGGAATTCAAATGCAAGCGGCAACAGTTATAGTCAACCGCCGCGCTCTGCGTCACAACCTTCAACGTCTGCGCGAACTGGCCCCCGCCAGCCGCCTGGTTGCGATTGTGAAAGCGAACGCCTACGGACACGGTCTTCTTGAGACCGCGCGAACGCTCCCCGATGCCGACGCTTTCGGCGTCGCCCGTCTCGAAGAGGCCCTTCGCCTGCGCGAAGGGGGAATTACCCATCGCATCCTCTTGCTTGAAGGTTTTTTTACCGCTGACGAGCTACCTCTGGTTTCTGCCCACAGCCTCGATACTGTGGTGCATAGCATGGAACAACTCGCGGCGCTGGAAGCGACGCAGCTCGCTGAGCCTGTGACCGTGTGGATGAAGCTTGATACCGGTATGCACCGCCTGGGCTTTCACCCGGCGGAGGCAGATGCGGTTTACCAGCGCCTGAGTCAGTGCAGGAATGTGCGCCAGCCGGTGAATATTGTCAGCCATTTTGCCCGTGCCGATGAGCCGGACTGCGGTGCGACAGAACGTCAGCTCGATATCTTCACCACTTTTAGCGAAGGCAAGCCGGGCCAGCGTTCCATTGCCGCATCCGGTGGTACGCTGCTGTGGCCGCAGGCCCATTTTGACTGGGTACGTCCGGGCATCATTCTGTATGGGGTGTCGCCGCTCGATCGTCACCCCTGGGGGGAAGAGTTTGGCTTCCAGCCGGCAATGACCCTGACCTCCAGCCTGATTGCTGTTCGCGAGCACAAAGCGGGGGATGCGGTCGGTTATGGCGGTACCTGGGTGAGCGAGCGCGACACGCGCCTTGGGGTCGTGGCAATGGGCTATGGCGATGGTTATCCGCGCGCGGCCCCGTCCGGGACACCCGTGCTGGTAAATGGCCGCGAAGTTCCGATTGTTGGCCGGGTGGCGATGGACATGATTTGCGTCGATTTAGGGCCGGATGCGCAGGATGCCGTTGGCGACCCGGTCGTCTTCTGGGGTGAAGGTTTGCCCGTCGAGCGTATTGCGCAAACCACCGGGATCAGCGCTTACGAACTGATTACGCGCCTGACGTCGCGCGCTGTCCTGAAATACGTCGATTAACACAGAATCGACTCTCCCCGGATATGGCGTAAACGCCTCATCCGGGCCAGCGTTTTCGCCTGCTTCGGGTACATATCCCGCTCGACCTTCTCTCTCTTCCGGTTTATTGTGTCTTATTCTTCCTACTGTAAACCTGGAGAACCGCCTCGTGTTTCAAAAAGTTGACGCCTACGCTGGCGACCCCATCCTTAGTTTGATGGAGCGTTTTAAAGAAGACCCGCGCAGCGACAAAGTTAACCTCAGCATCGGGTTGTATTACAACGAAGATGGCATCATCCCACAGTTACAGGCTGTAGCCGAAGCGGAGGCTCGCCTCAACGCCCGACCGCACGGTGCGTCTCTCTATTTGCCGATGGAGGGTCTGAATACTTATCGCCACACCATCGTGCCGCTGTTATTTGGCGCAGAGCACCCGGTGGTGGCGCAAAAACGTGTGGCAACGATCCAGACTCTGGGCGGCTCCGGGGCGCTCAAAGTGGGTGCTGATTTCCTGAAACGCTACTTCCCGGATTCCGGTGTGTGGGTCAGCGATCCAACGTGGGAAAACCATGTCGCCATTTTTGAAGGCGCGGGTTTTCAGGTCAGTACCTATCCATGGTTCGACAGCGAAACCAATGGCGTGCGCTTTACCGCGCTGCTGGAAAAACTCAATACCCTGGCGGAAAAGAGCATCGTTCTGCTTCACCCGTGCTGCCACAACCCAACCGGGTCAGATTTAACGAACACGCAGTGGGATGAGGTGGTAAATGTACTGAAAGCCCGTAACCTGATTCCTTTCCTCGACATTGCCTATCAGGGTTTTGGCGGCGGTATGGAAGAAGATGCGTATGCGATCCGCGCGATTGCTGACGCGGGTTTACCGGCGCTGGTCAGCAACTCGTTTTCCAAAATTTTCTCCCTCTATGGCGAGCGCGTAGGCGGACTTTCTGTTGTCTGTGAAGATGCGGAAACGGCGTCTCGCGTCCTGGGACAATTGAAAGCAACGGTGCGTCGAAACTACTCCAGCCCTCCGAACTTCGGTGCGCAGGTTGTGGCGACGGTACTGGGCGATACAGCGCTGAAAGCCTCGTGGCTGGCCGAAGTCGAGACAATGCGTACACGCATTCTGGCGATGCGTCAGGAGCTGGTGAATGTGCTGAAAGAGGCTGTTCCGGGACGAAACTTTGACTACCTGCTTAAACAGCGCGGTATGTTCAGCTATACCGGCCTGAGTGCTGCCCAGGTTGATCGTCTGCGTGAAGAGTTTGGTGTCTACCTCATTGCCAGTGGGCGTATGTGCGTTGCAGGGCTTAATAGTCGCAATGTACACCGCGTCGCTCAGGCCTTTGCCGCTGTGATGTAAATTCGCCCTATTTTCCTCCCGTCAGGGAGGAAAATGTCGCGATCCTGCTACGAATAATCCTGTTTGCGCTGATGAAACCGCAGAAACATCTTCCTTTCCCCCGTGCCTGAGGGTATGGTCAGAAAGCTTTTTGATGCCTTGCACGCTATCTGACCATAACGGACTGAAAATTTAGGGATAAATATGCGAAAGTTCACCTTAGCCCTCTGCTTATCGTTTTCGCTCACCGCGGCTTTCTTTGCCGAGGCTTCTACGCCAACCCCGGATAGCACAGGCACCAACGTTGCTAAACTGGCTGAACAGGCCCCCATTCACTGGGTCTCCGTCGCTCAGATCGAACATAGCCTTGTGGACCGCCCACCGATGGCAGTCGGGTTTGATATCGACGATACGGTACTGTTTTCCAGTCCCGGTTTCTGGCGCGGCAAAAAAATGTACTCCCCGGATAGCGAAGCCTATCTCCAGAACCCGGAGTTCTGGGAAAAAATGAATAATGGCTGGGATGAGTTCAGTATTCCCAAAGAGGTCGCGCGGGCGTTGATCGCGCTACATGTGAAACGTGGCGACACTATTTATTTCATTACCGGACGCACCCAGACGGCGACGGAAAGCGTTACCAAAACCCTGCAGGAAGATTTTTTAATTCCGGCAGCGAATATGAACCCGGTGATTTTTGCCGGGGTGAAAGACGGCCAGAACAGCAAGACGCAGTGGCTGATCGATAAGCAAATCAAAATCTTCTACGGCGACTCGGATGATGATATGACGGCGGCGAAAGCGAGTGAAGCCCGTCCGGTACGCATCCTGCGCGCCTCGAATTCTACCTACCGTCCGCTGCCACAAGCGGGGGTGTTTGGTGAAGAGGTTATCGTAAATTCCGAATATTAAGATTCTGCTGTTGTTTTTTTAAGCAAATCTGGGCTGTCGGGTTTTACCTTTCGCCGACTTGCTGCACACTTAAAAAGATTCGTCTTTTAAAAGGAAGCAGCAGATGTGGTATCAACAGACTCTTGTACTCGGGGAAAAACCCCGGGGTTTTCATCTGATCACTGATGAGGTGCTGGGACAGATCCGCGATCTGTCTCGCATCAGAACAGGGTTGTTGCATCTGCTCCTCCAGCACACTTCCGCTTCTCTCACCCTCAATGAAAATTGCGACCCTACCGTACGTCACGACATGGAGCAGCATTTTCTGCGAGCGGTGCCGGATAACGCCCACTACGAGCATGACTATGAAGGCGCGGACGATATGCCTTCGCATATCAAGTCTTCCATGCTGGGTGTGTCGTTATTACTTCCTGTCCACAGCGGGCGCGTTCAGCTTGGGACGTGGCAGGGGATTTGGCTGGGAGAGCATCGTATCCACGGCGGTTCGCGAAAAATCATCGCGACGCTACAAGGGGAATAAAGATGACAATTTCGGAGTTACTGCAGTATTGCATGGCGAAGTCGGGTGCCGAGCAGAGCGTACACAGCGACTGGAAGGCCACACAGATAAAAGTTTCAGACGTGCTTTTTGCGATGGTAAAAGAGGTGGAAGGTCGCCCGGCTGCGTCTTTGAAAACCAGTCCGGAACTGGCTGAGCTACTGCGCCAGCAGCATAGCGACGTGCGCCCGAGCAAGCACCTGAACAAAGCACACTGGAGCACCGTCTATCTCGACGGCTCGCTGCCTGATTCGCAGATTTACTATCTTGTGGACGCCTCATACAAACAGGCGATAGAACTGTTGCCTGAACAGGTCAGGCAACAGCTTTACTCCACATCATCCAGAGCGTAATTCTGCCCGGAAGATTATTTAAGCATCGGTTTCAGGAATCGCGCCGTGTGTGAGGCTTCACACTCGGCGACGGTTTCCGGTGTACCGGAAACCAGAATTTCCCCGCCGCCGCTGCCGCCTTCCGGTCCGAGATCGACAATCCAGTCCGCAGTTTTAATCACGTCCAGATTATGCTCAATGACCACGATGGTATTGCCCTGGTCACGCAACTGATGCAGAACGTCCAGCAGTTGCTGAATATCGGCAAAATGCAGACCAGTCGTCGGCTCATCCAGAATATAGAGCGTCTGGCCGGTGCCACGTTTCGAGAGTTCTCGCGCCAGCTTCACGCGCTGCGCTTCACCGCCGGAGAGCGTCGTCGCTGACTGACCGAGGCGGATATAGGTCAGGCCCACGTCCATCAGGGTTTGCAGCTTGCGCGCCAGCGCCGGGACGGCATCAAAGAAGTCACGGGCCTCTTCGATAGTCATATCCAGCACTTCGTGGATGGTTTTCCCTTTGTACTTAATCTCCAGCGTTTCGCGGTTATAGCGTTTGCCTTTGCACTGGTCGCACGGCACATAGATATCCGGCAGGAAGTGCATTTCAACCTTGATCACGCCGTCGCCCTGGCAGGCTTCGCAGCGTCCGCCCCGGACGTTAAAGCTGAAACGTCCGGGGGTGTAGCCGCGTGAACGGGATTCCGGGACACCGGCAAACAGTTCACGAACCGGGGTAAAAACGCCGGTATAGGTCGCCGGGTTGGAACGTGGCGTACGGCCAATCGGGCTCTGGTCGATATCGATGACTTTGTCGAAATGTTCCAGCCCCTGAATGTCACGATAAGGCGCGGGTTCGGCGATGGTGGCGCCGTTTAACTGGCGCTGGGCGATCGGGAACAACGTGTCATTAATCAGCGTGGATTTACCCGAACCGGATACACCGGTGATACAGGTGAAAAGCCCTACCGGTAGCGTCAGCGTCACGTCCTTCAGGTTGTTACCGCGTGCCCCGGTCAGTTTGAGCACTTTTTCCGGATCGGCTTTAACGCGATTTTTCGGCACCGCAATTTTACGTTTGCCGCTCATATACTGTCCGGTGAGGGACTCGGGCACGGCCATAATTGCATCCAGCGGGCCTTCGGCGACCACTTGTCCGCCATGCACCCCGGCGCCGGGACCGATATCGATCACGTGGTCTGCGGCGCGAATGGCATCTTCATCATGTTCGACGACGATGACCGTGTTGCCGAGGTTACGCAGATGGATCAGCGTACCGAGCAGGCGTTCGTTATCGCGCTGATGCAGGCCGATGGACGGCTCATCCAGAACATACATGACACCCACCAGACCTGCGCCGATCTGGCTGGCGAGACGAATACGCTGCGCCTCGCCGCCGGAGAGGGTTTCAGCGGAACGGGAAAGCGTCAGGTAATTCAGGCCAACGTTAACCAGGAATTTCAGGCGATCGCCAATCTCTTTCAGAACTTTTTCAGCGATTTTCGCGCGCTGGCCGGACAGCTTCAGATTATTGAAGAAGTCCATTGCGTGGCCGATGCTCATGTCAGAGATAGTCGGCAGCGGCGTATTTTCAACGAAAACATGGCGGGCCTCACGGCGCAGGCGCGTACCTTCGCAAGTAGCACATGGACGGTTGCTGATAAATTTCGCCAGCTCTTCACGCACCGCGCTGGATTCCGTCTCTTTATAGCGACGTTCCATATTGTGTAGCACGCCTTCGAACGGATGGCGGCGCACGGAGGTATCGCCACGGTCGTTCATATATTTGAATTCAATACTTTCTTTGCCGGAGCCGAACAGCACCACTTTATGTACGGTTGGGCTGAGGCTCTCCCAGGGCGCTTCCACATCAAATTTGTAGTGGTCCGCCAGCGATTTCAGCATCTGGAAATAGTAGAAGTTACGGCGATCCCAGCCGCGAATTGCGCCACCTGCCAGCGACAGTTCCGGGTTTTGAATCACACGGTCAGGATCGAAATATTGTTGTACGCCGAGGCCGTCACAGGTCGGGCAGGCACCTGCCGGATTGTTAAAGGAGAACAGGCGCGGCTCCAGTTCGCGCATGCTGTAACCGCAAACAGGACAGGCGAAGTTGGCCGAGAAAAGCAGCTCTTCGGCTTTGGGATCATCCATGTCGGCGACTACAGCCGTGCCACCGGAAAGCTCCAGCGCCGTTTCGAATGACTCAGCCAGACGCTGCGCCAGATCCTCGCGCACTTTAAAGCGGTCGATCACGACTTCAATGGTGTGTTTCTTTTGCAGCTCCAGCTTCGGCGGATCGGAAAGATCGCAAACTTCGCCATCAATACGCGCGCGGATATAACCCTGGCTTGCCAGGTTTTCCAGCGTTTTGGTGTGCTCGCCTTTACGCTCTTTTATCACCGGCGCCAGCAGCATCAGACGTTTGCCTTCCGGCTGCGCCAGGACATTGTCGACCATCTGGCTGACGGTCTGTGCCGCCAGTGGGACGTCATGGTCAGGGCAGCGCGGCTCACCTACGCGGGCAAACAACAGACGCAGATAGTCATGAATCTCGGTAATCGTCCCGACGGTAGAACGCGGGTTATGTGAGGTCGACTTCTGCTCGATAGAAATAGCAGGAGAGAGCCCTTCAATATGGTCAACGTCAGGCTTTTCCATCAGCGAAAGGAACTGACGGGCATAAGCGGAAAGAGATTCAACGTAGCGACGCTGCCCTTCGGCATACAGAGTGTCGAAAGCCAGTGAAGATTTACCCGAACCCGACAGACCGGTGACAACAATCAGTTTGTCGCGTGGAATGACGAGGTTGATGTTTTTGAGATTATGGGTGCGCGCGCCCCGTACTTCGATCTTATCCATTCACCTTTCCCGGTAATAACTCGGCATGCCTGGTCGATTTGAAGGACAACCGGCGGTCAGAAACGGCTAATTATGACACAATTTAACCTGGCTGGATATACAGTATTGGAATGCAAATTCAGAGGGGATGTGCAACAATGTCGAGTCCAGGCGACAACTCTGGAAGATCCTTCGCAGCTATGAACATGTCGCATGGAAATGGTACACTCCCGCGCTTACACTATTTAGAAATGTTTTCAGGAGACACGATCATGGCCAGCAGAGGCGTAAACAAGGTGATTCTCGTCGGTAATCTGGGCCAGGACCCGGAAGTACGCTATATGCCGAGTGGTGGTGCAGTGGCCAACATTACGCTGGCGACATCCGAATCCTGGCGTGATAAAGCGACCGGCGAAATGAAAGAGCAGACTGAATGGCACCGCGTTGTGCTGTTCGGCAAACTGGCGGAAGTAGCCGGTGAGTATCTGCGTAAAGGTTCCCAGGTCTATATCGAAGGTCAGCTGCGTACCCGCAAATGGACCGATCAGTCCGGTGCTGAGAAATATACGACCGAAGTCGTGGTTAACGTGGGCGGCACCATGCAGATGCTGGGCGGCCGTCAGGGCGGTGGTGCTCCGGCAGGCGGCAACATGGGCGGCGGTCAGGGTCAGCAGGGTGGCTGGGGTCAGCCACAGCAGCCGCAGGGCGGTAACCAGTTCAGTGGTGGCGCACAGTCTCGCCCGCAGCAGGCTGCTCCGGCACCGTCTAACGAGCCACCGATGGACTTCGACGACGATATTCCGTTCTGATTGCTGTCATCTGCCTTATCTGCGCGACCCGCTATGGGAAACGTATCAACAAAAAACCCCGCATTGCGGGGTTTTTTGTTACTGGCTGACGTTATTTGTCTCTTTTCGTGTCAGCAGATTTTTGGCAATAAAAAAGCTCCATACGGGAGCTTTTTTATTAAAGAAGGGCTGCCATCAGGTAATGACCATTGGCCATTCGGGAGAGGCTTTCTCTGACATCTCCGTCATAATATTGATGACGTTGTGCCAGACGGCATGGACATCGACCATCGTAATGCCCAGCAGGCCCGTCGCGAACCAGCAGGCTGCTACCAGACCAAGGCCGCTGCTGATCACAGCAAGACCGACATAATCTGCTTTACGAAAGCGAATGTTC
Source organism: Phytobacter palmae (assembly GCF_039409775.1). Classification (NCBI taxonomy): domain Bacteria; kingdom Pseudomonadati; phylum Pseudomonadota; class Gammaproteobacteria; order Enterobacterales; family Enterobacteriaceae; genus Phytobacter; species Phytobacter palmae. The sequence continues at coordinate 13,817 of NZ_JBCIVJ010000040.1, forward strand.
AACGTGCTGGCCATAAACATCAGCACTGCACTCAGTATCTGCCAACGAAGAAGAACGACACTGGTGGTTAATGTAGCCATGAAAACGATCCTCGAAAGAAAAACTTTCAGGCACAGGGGGTAACGCCATGAGCCTGAGCAATGTGTGCAGGCGCAGAAAATCTGCAGAAGTAACGTTCTACATTGAAACAGTGTTTCCTGTCTCAAGAATGTGTGAACTATATCACATTTGTTCTTTTATTAGCCAGTGTGCAAATGAGCAAAATTTTCTGTGCAAAGTGGCATTTTGCGCAAAGGGGGAGTGATCCCGGACGTGACGATAACGTTTTGCTATGGCGAGGAATTCTTTTTAAATTCATTAAGATAGTTTTATGGTACTTTCCGGCTTATTTTGCCAGAGTTGGCACTTTTTGGATCATCGATTATTCTTGATCGAATAGTTATATATATCTGGATACCATTTTTTAGATTTCTGATCTGCATGGATATATCCTCAACTTGCGTCTTTTAAACGCATTTCGCTGCATTTTCTGTAAATCAGCGTTGGCCATCTGAATTTAGCTTTTTGATTTTTCCTGTACGACTCATTGTGGGTATGGTCCGGTGTTTAATCATCTGCGACTGAAAAAAAATGAAAAAAGAGAATACCGCCATTCCTGTGGATGATGGCGCAGTGGCGCTTACTATCCTGGCGAAGTTGATGCCGTGCTTCACTGCACAACGCACGCTAAAAGAAATTTTACTGGCAATTAATAATGCCGTAGGTTCAACGCTCTCCTGGGTTGTGGTTGAACAGGACGGGGATTTCCAGCATGAGAGCGCGGGGCAGATTCCATGCACCCTGGGAGATGCGCAAACCTTTCTTGAACAGTCGCAATTGCGACGTCATCAGCATGCCTGGCGTATTATTTGTTGGCGACGACAAGTTGGTACAATATTATTTTCTCCCACTCATCATGCCGCCGATAAATTCCATGGGGGCATTCTTTGTAAATTAATTTCAAGCGCGAATGGCGTAGATGGATATTTCTTCCTGGCGTTTGCACAACCATTATCTTCAATGGATGTTATTAAAAGTGTGGTGATCATTCTTGTCGAGAAATTAAAAGATTATCTCGCCGGGATTATTGTAAAAGAACGCATGGCCAGAGAAATGCATCGGATTGTCGCGCAATATAAAGCCTTATTTGATCGCGCCCCCGTATTAATGAATTCATTCGATAAAAGTAACCGTTGCATATTATGGAATGGAGAGTGCGAACGTCTGTTTGGCTGGACAATTGAGGAGTTAAACTGTCAACCTGATCCATTAGCATTATTTTTCCCTGATGATGAGGTTCGTCACAGGGTTCGGGCTTCTGTCAGCGCTTCGCCTGCGGTAGATATGTATGAATGGCACCCGGTAAGGCGCACGGGCGAAGTATTGACCGTATTATGGTCAAATATTTTGCTTCCGGATAAATCCATCCTCAGTATCGGGCTGGATATTACCGAACGCAAGAAGGCCGAACAGCAACTGGCGGTGAAAGCGACAACCGATGACCTGACGGGGTGTTTTAACAGGTTTTCCATATTACGGCAGTTCAGAGAAGCCATAGCCACCTGTGAACCGGGCGATCCGCGTAATCATTTCAGTATTCTCATGCTGGACCTGGACCATTTTAAGAACATCAACGATCGCTGGGGTCACCTGACAGGCGATGCGGCGCTACTCCATTTTTGCGAGAAAATCCGCGAACTCAGCATGCCGCATTACGCGTTAGGCCGTCTGGGTGGGGAGGAGTTTCTGATGTTACTACCGCAAACAGACAGTCAGACTGCGCTGCGTTTTAGTCAAAAAATTCGTGCAGTACTGGCCGATAAGCCGCTTTTCAACGGCGGTGAAAAGATAACCTTATCCTTTAGTGCCGGTGTCGTATTTGTTACCGGGAGAGTGTCCGATACTTCAGTTTTGCTTACGCTTGCGGACGATGCACTGTACGATGCGAAGCGTACCGGACGTAGCCGGACTGTGGTTGCAGAAGCAATTTTATAATTATTCCCGACTCCCTTCCGGCAGGCTGCGCAATAGATGAAAAAATACCCGATCGGTCTGTCTTTTTTTTATCCTGCGGAGAGTTTGACTTAATCATCTATTGTCTGTTGCGTAAACTAAAAACCCTGCCTGGCGACTGGATAAATATTTTCCTTAATATAAACACAACGCATACTTTTAGTTTGCCTTACGGACAAATATTATCGTCATAACCAAATATTAGGTTTTTAATGAAAAAAGTAAGTTGCTAATGTCGTTTGATTCATGCAACGTAATCACCTGTTTATCAAAGCATCCTGCCTTCATTACAGGCACACTAAATGCAGGGATATAGGCGGAAATGAATCATAGCGCGCAGCGTAAGATGCTGAGAGTCGTCGGGATCATCATGGTAGTGCTCCTACCGGTGATGCTGTCGCTATGGTTTGCTCACATCCGTGCAGTAAAAGAAACAGGTCTGCATCTTCGTTCTTTTGCGCAACTCGCTTTAGATAAAACAGAACTGGTTGTTGGACAAGTCGAGCAGGTCCGAAGTGCCGCAGAGAAATATCAAGGGCAAGTTTGTTCTCCTGAGCATCGTAACTACATGCTCAATATCATTCGCGGTAGTCTGTATGTTGCCGATTTAATATACGCGCACGGCGAGCAGTTTTTATGCTCTACAGCTCTTTATCCCGCGCAATCGTATGCTATTTCGCCTCCCGACTATAAACGAAAACCAGCCATCTCTATTTATTACTATCGTGATACGCCATTTTATCCCGGATATAAAATGGTCTATATGCAGAAAGGAAATTATGTCGCGGTAGTCAATCCGCTTTCCTACAGCGAGGTGATGTCAGACGACAACTCGCTGGCTTATGGTATATACGATACGATCACGGGCCTCTTTTTTTCTGTCAGTGATCAGGCCGATCTACAAAAACTGAATAAACTTGTTCGTAAAAATGATCTTACTTTTCAAAGTGATGGCCGCTTTTACACAATAGATCATTCTGATAAACGTCCCATTGCAATCATTGTATCGACCTCCAGCGAAACTTATTTTCAGTACCTTTATCATCAGGCGACATTAACACTGCCATTAGGCATGATTTGCAGCATTATTATTTTATTGATGTGGTCGCGAACACGGCAGGAGTTTAACTCCCCACGACGAATGCTCCACAGAGCATTAACTAAACATCAGCTTCAACTTCATTACCAGCCCATCATCGATATCAAAAACGGTCAGTGCGTAGGTGCAGAAGCATTATTGCGCTGGCCGGGTTTTAATGGTCCGGTAATGAGTCCGGCGGAATTTATTCCGCTGGCAGAGAAAGAAGGGATGATTGAACGGGTTACCGATTATGTCGTTGATGAAGTCTTCAGTGATCTAGGAGAATTCTTAGCGGCATGGCCGCATCTTTATATTTCGATTAATTTATCGGCTGTCGATTTCCATTCTTCCCGTCTTATTGCGCTGATTACCAATAAAACCAGGGAACACTCCGTTCGCGCAGAACAAATTAAAATCGAAGTAACCGAACGTGGATTTATTGATGTGCCTAAAACCACTCCGGTCATTCAGGCGTTTCGCCATGCTGGTTACGAGGTAGCGATTGATGACTTCGGAACCGGGTACTCGAACTTGCACAACCTGTACTCCCTCAATGTCGATATTTTAAAGATTGATAAATCCTTTATCGATACGCTGACGACCAATAGCACCAGCCATCTGATCGCCGAGCACATCATTGAGATGGCACATAGCTTGCGCCTGAAACTTATTGCGGAAGGGGTGGAAACAGCAGAACAGGTAACCTGGTTACTTAAGCGTGGCGTACAGTATTGTCAGGGATGGCATTTTGCGAAGGCACTGCCGCCACAGGAGTTTAAAGCCTGGGTCGCGCAGCCACCTTCGCTAAAGTAATCATCCCGGCGACAATTACGCATGGTGGCGATAGTCGCTGGGAGTCCGATCGAATTCCCGACGAAACACGCGTGAAAACGTTTGTTGCGAAACGTAGCCCAGATCCATCGCAATATCAAAAATGGGACGCCGCGTAGTACGCAGTGCTTCCGCAGCCAGTAGCAGACGGCGCTGACGAATGTAATCCCCCAGCGTCTGATGCATCACGGTACGAAACATTCTCTGCAAATACCATTTTGAATATCCTGACTTTCTGGCGACTACATCAATGTTCAACGGTTGGTCGATATGTTCATCAATCCATTCCGTAAGGGTCTGAATAATTTGCTGATGGGACATAGAGCTGCCTCTTTCTCGATTCGTCGTTTTGTCTGCGGGGGAGTATAATTCCTCAAGTTAACTTGAGGTAAAGAGGTTTTATGGAAAAGAAAACACCGCGTATCAAGACGCTGCTCACGCCCGGTGAAGTGGCGAAACGCAGCGGCGTGGCCGTTTCCGCGCTGCATTTTTATGAAAGCAAAGGGCTGATAAAAAGTACCCGTAATGCCGGTAATCAACGGCGCTATAAGCGTGATGTATTACGTTATGTGGCGATCATTAAAATCGCCCAGCGTATTGGAATTCCTCTGTCGACCATCGGTGATGCATTTGGCGTACTGCCGGAAGGGCATACGCTGAGTGCGAAAGAGTGGAAGCACCTTTCGTCACAGTGGCGCGAGGAGCTGGACAGGCGTATTCACACGCTGGTGGCGTTACGTGATGATCTGGATGGTTGTATTGGCTGTGGTTGTCTGTCCCACAGTGATTGCCCGCTGCGAAACCCAGGGGACCAGTTAGGTGCTCAGGGCACGGGGGCACGGCTGCTGGAAGGCGATTAGCTAAAGAGAGCTTTCCCCCGGTGGCGCTTATGGGGCGACAGCAATACAAAAAACTAAAGCGCCCACCTGGGGCGCTTTAGTCGGTCCGGTCTTTGTCTTTCTCTCTATCCCAATCTGTTATGGGAGGGTTTCCCCCGACATCAGCACCCCTCAATATGTTGGAGGTTCCGGATTGTGCTGACACTTTTAGTCTAGGCAATGGCGAAAATTTCGCCACAATCAGGACGCGTTTTTTTAGGAAATTTTTCATCCAAAGGGCAAGCTTTCCTATAGTTAATTCGAATAACTCAGCCGGAGCCTGTCATGCTAAAAATTCACCATCTTAATCAGTCTCGTTCGCAGCGCATTCTGTGGGCGCTGGAAGAATTGGGTGTACCGTATCAACTCATTCATTACCAACGTGAAAAAAACATGCTGGCCCCTGCGTCGCTCAAAAAAGTGCATCCATTAGGCAAATCACCGGTACTTGAGGACGACGATCTGATCATCGCTGAATCCGGCGCTATTCTGGAATATTTGCAGGAGACCTACGATACACAGAGCCATTTGAAACCTCAGGAGAGAGAACCGCGCCAACAGTATCGCTTTTGGCTGCATTATGCCGAAGGATCGTTGATGCCTTTATTATTGATGAAACTTGTCTTTACCAGCCTCGGTAAACCACCGGTACCGTTTGGTGTGCGAACGATAGGAAAAATGCTTGGCCAGGGCATTCAGAAAGCCTGGCTCGATAAGCAAATCGAAACCCACGCGCGTTTTATCGAGTCGCAGCTGGCGGTGAAGCCCTGGTTTGCCGGAGAGGAATTGAGCATGGCCGACATTCAGATGAGTTTCCCGATTTTCGCGTTGCTCTCACGGGGCGGAATTGCCGATCTTCCGCATACGCAGTCATGGAAAAAGCGAGTTGAAATGCGCCCGGCCTGGCAACGAGCGATTGAGCAGGGCGGTCCTTTTGATCTCCCCGGTACGTAATAATGATCGTGAATTGTTGCAAAGTTGCGCAGGGACGATAACGTTTGCGCATCGGTCGGTTAATTCTTCATCGTCATAAGCGAAAATTAGCAAAAAGCGGCAAAGTTCAGTTGAAAAGCGGCATCTAAACGCTGGATAATCGTTTGCCTTTTTTGACCAACCGTTTTGTATGCGCGGAGTTAATCGTTTGCTTTTTGTGACACCCCTTCGTCACAACGCAGCTCAGGGAGACGACGTTTAACCGGCAGTGGACACTGTCCGCCACGCATATCAACGAAAGATAAAAACTCTCAGGGGATGTTTCCTATGTCTACGCCTTCTGCGCGTACTGGCGGTTCGCTTGACGCCTTATTTAAAATTTCTGCTCGCGGCAGTACTGTTCGTCAGGAAATTGTTGCTGGTTTAACCACGTTTCTGGCAATGGTCTATTCCGTTATCGTCGTGCCTGGCATGCTCGGTAAAGCGGGCTTTCCGCCAGCGGCGGTGTTTGTCGCTACCTGCCTGGTTGCCGGTGTAGGTTCGATCGTTATGGGGCTGTGGGCAAACCTGCCTCTGGCTATCGGTTGCGCCATCTCACTGACCGCGTTCACTGCATTCAGCCTGGTGCTGGGTCAACATATCAGTGTTCCGGTCGCGCTGGGTGCCGTGTTCCTGATGGGGGTGCTTTTTACCGTTATTTCCGCAACCGGCATCCGTAGCTGGATCCTGCGCAACCTGCCGCAAGGTGTTGCGCACGGCACCGGTATCGGTATCGGTCTGTTCCTGCTGCTGATCGCGGCAAACGGCGTAGGCCTGGTTATCAAGAATCCGCTGGATGGCCTGCCGGTCACGCTGGGCCACTTCGCCAGCTTCCCGGTGATCATGTCGCTGATTGGTCTTGCGGTCATCATCGGTCTTGAAAAACTAAAAGTGCCGGGTGGCATCCTGCTGACCATCATCGGTGTCTCTATTGTCGGGCTGATCTTCGACCCGAGCGTGCACTTCTCCGGTATTTTCGCTATGCCTTCGCTGAGCGATGACAAAGGCAACTCCCTGATCGGCAGCCTTGATATCGTAGGCGCGCTGAATCCGGTTGTGCTGCCAAGTGTACTGGCGCTGGTGATGACGGCGGTATTTGATGCTACCGGTACTATCCGTGCGGTTGCTGGTCAGGCGAACCTGCTGGATAAAGACGGGCAGATTATTGATGGCGGCAAAGCGCTGACCACCGACTCCCTGAGCAGTGTGTTCTCCGGTCTGGTGGGTGCAGCACCGGCAGCGGTATACATTGAGTCTGCAGCGGGCACGGCGGCAGGTGGTAAAACCGGCCTGACAGCGATCACCGTTGGCGTACTGTTCCTGTTGATTCTGTTCCTCTCTCCGCTCTCCTACCTGGTTCCGGCGTATGCTACGGCTCCGGCGCTGATGTACGTAGGTTTGCTGATGCTGAGCAACGTGGCGAAAATCGACTTTGCCGACTTCGTTGATGCGATGTCTGGCCTGATTACCGCTGTATTCATCGTGCTGACCTGTAATATCGTTACCGGCATCATGATCGGTTTTGCCTCTCTGGTTATTGGCCGCGTGGTCTCAGGTGATTTCCGTAAACTGAATATCGGTACTGTGGTTATCGCCGTGGCGCTGGTTGTCTTCTATGCAGGCGGCTGGGCAATCTGATTTCCCGCTTCTTGTGTAAAACGGGTGGCTCAGGCCACCCGTTTTC
>NZ_JBCIVJ010000041.1:0-21305 GCF_039409775.1 Phytobacter palmae
TATTAATTCGTACGGAACCCTCCCGTCTGAATTTTTCTCACAGACGGGCACTACTTGAGCAATGCTACTCTTTTTTTCTCAAAAGGTCCTGCTTACTTGCTTATTTTCCAGAGGAATTATCTCAATTTCTCTTGCGTACAAACTGTAACAAAAATAACCGTAACAACTAACAAGCAAATGCTATAAATATTACCAGGATGGCAAACATATAGCGCGAAAATAAGGAGTGAATATGAAAGTCAAACTGACAGCCCGATTTATGGCCAGAGTGCATTTATTTTTGGCGTTAATCTGGGCAGTGTTGACAATTCCAACATTATTATGGTGGAAGAACAGCATCCTCTGGGTTTCGCTGATGAGTATTTACGCCATCGTCATTTCTCACCTTGCAGCCTATAGCGCCGCGCATGCCGAAAAAGCCGCCAGTCAGGCACTGAATGAAAGTGGCGAAGCGAATAAAAAAATTCATGCGAAAAATACCGAGGCCACAGAACAATAATTACCCGGAATGAACCTCGCCTGCATTGCAGGTGAGGACAGGATAACCAGGTGCAGCGATATATGACTCCCAATAACGCTGACCTGATACTCATCACTTAACGTTGCGGCAACGAACCCCATGACTGGAAATAGTGAATAGTATATTCTCGTCACCCTGTCCGGGGTAACGTCACGCTGTTAATAGTCCCCCCTCCTGGTCAGTTTCTATACCAAAACCAGGCTGCACAAAGCTTTTTAAAGATGCATTTTTTTCAGAAATTCAATTTGTTATTCATCCTTTTTATTAAGCAACGGGACTCTGTTGATATTGATAATGTGGCGAAGGCGGTGTGCCATTTCCTTTTTCTCTTCTTCCGAAACTTCGGTACAACACTCAGCCAGTTCCTGCCAGAGAAAAAGCGCCCCCTCTGCCATGGTGTACCATGTATCGGCCAGTCGACCGTACTCGGGGTCACATTCTCTGATGGCCTTGTCCATCATAAGATTCAGCACTTTCTCGGTATGATCAGTTATCACATCAAGCCGCATAATTTATCTCTCCGCGATACATTATGTATGGGATAGCGTAACGGTATAAGATTGTTAAAAATATTTATATTCTACTGAATAATATATTTTCAGAATAAGGCTAAATTATGATTTTTGAGACCAGACGCAAAAAGAACGCTTTCACCAGGATAATCGGTGAACAACCGTGGCAAAACACAACGATAGTTACGACCTCAGGCAGTGTGAAGGGTAGCCTCATAACGTCGCAGTGTAATGCAGGTGAGTAACCCTTCTTTATTGAAGCAGCACTGCATAAAGATTAATAACGACTTAAATCGCATTTTATGGGCATGAGTAAAACGTAGCGAAGAAGAACAGTCCATTTTTAAACACCCTATACCACGTTACCGGGGCAACAGACAGAATACATTTCAGAGAGATTACGCCGCTTATGCATTCCCTCTTTCCCATTACCTTCTTATATGAATAACAATGCATTTTTTCATAATAATAAAGTTGTAAAGATTAACCACAAATGTGCCGATAGCACTTATAAGACAACACAGCAAATAAGGAAAATAACGATATGTCATGGATTTATCGTATTTCTATGAGAATGAAGTTATTTATCGCATTATTCCCTCTTCTGCTTGCAGTGATATGGTTTGCCGGTTCAGGCATGCTCAGCCGTATTGGTACTGAGCGACAGATGAATACTATCGGCCAGCTAACAACTCTTGCCCGTAGCGCGGGAGATGTTGTCCATCAACTACAACGCGAACGTGGAATGAGCGCCGGTTTTATTGGCGCGCGTGGGCAGCAGTTTCGCGATGAAATCATTGTGCAGCGGAAATTAACTGACGACGCACTGGAGAAATTAAACCAGGCGTTAGCCAGTGCTGATACGAATGTAACGCAAGGTAATATTGCAGCCACGCTGAACGTATTTAAGGACAGAATTCAGTCCCTTGATTCGACTCGTAATGCGATTAGCGCTCTGAATATAGACGCGATAAAGTCGACGCAATTCTATACGCAGACTATCTCCGGGCTGCTCAGTTTCGTTGGTGGAATAGGTCAATTAAGCGCGTCCGGCCCAATGGTTAATGAGTTGGCCGCGTTCTATAGTCTGCTGAATCTCAAAGAGCAGGCCGGGATCGAGCGCGCACTGCTCACTAACGTCTTCTCCGTTGATCGTTTTAGCGACGGTCAATTCCGTATGCTCAGTGATGTGGTGGGTAAACAAGAGGCCTGGCTGACCGCCACCCGCCGCTTTAGCAGCGCGAGTCAGGCAGCGGAACTGGATAAAGCCCTTTTGTCTTCCGACGCCGCCCGCGCCCTTGAGTTGCGAACGGTTGCCTTAAATAAAGCGCAGGATGGCGGGTTTGGCGTCAAACCGACTGACTGGTTTACTGCCCAGACCCGGCGCATTGAGATACTTCGTCAGGTCGAAAACCAGGCAGCAGATGCCCTTCTGGCGCATTCAGCCGCACTGGCGCACAACGCACGCGTTGACTGGCAATCCTTCCTGGCGATAAGTCTGGTTGCCCTGCTCATTGCTATTGCCTTTGCCGTGATGGTGGTGCGCAGTATTCAACAACAACTGAACAAAACGCTGCAAACCATCAATGAGATGGACGGCGATCTGACCCGCCGCCTCGATGTGCCTGGTAGCGATGAGCTCTCTGCTCTTAATCGTGCCTACAATCAGGCAATCGAAAACATTCAGCATATCGTGCAGGAAATTAAATCGGGCGCGGTGATACTCAGCAATGCCAGCGGCGATATTACCGACGGCAATCAGGATCTGGCCCAGCGTACCGATGAGCAGGCCGCATCGATCGTTGAAACCGCAGCCAGCATGGAACAAATATCGACGGCCATCTCTCTGACAGCACATAACGCCAGCGAGGCGGAACGACTGACCCAGTCGATGGCAAATGATGTGCTGAATGCGACCCGCGTTTCGAACGAGGCCAGCCAGAGCATGTCTGCTATCCGTTCTTCCAGCGACAATATTTTCCAGATCGTGGCGTCAATTGATGAGATCTCGTTTCAAACCAATTTACTGGCGCTAAACGCCGCGGTTGAAGCAGCCCGCGCAGGTGAACTGGGTAAAGGTTTCGCCGTTGTGGCGGCGGAGGTTCGTCATCTCTCCCAGCGCTGCGCCAGGGAGGCCAGCCTGATTCGGCAGCTGGTTAATCAGAATATGGATAAAATTGGCGAAGGGGTGGAGCGAGTTTCAGCGTCCGAAGCGGCACTGAAAGCAGCAGCGGAGAATACCGGGCGGATGAAGCAATATGTCAGTGATATTGCCCGCGCGGCCAATGAACAGTCTCTCGGGGTGTCACAGGTGCATCAGGCGCTGAATCAACTGGAGCAGGTGACTCAGCAAAACGCAGCGCTGGTTTCCCAGATGGCAACCGCCAGTCAAATGCTTGATGCGCAGTCAAAAGCGATGTCCACGCTTGTTGACCGCTTTGTATCCTGAGATACCGGAAAGCAGACATCTGGTCTATCCGGGTGTCTGCTGCCCTCTCAGGACTCAACAACGCTTAATGATATTAACCGTAAACGCGACATAACATCCCGGTTATACTCAACGTCCAGTCACCGGTCACTGCCGGAATAAACACCGACTGCCCTTCCTTGAGTATCACCGTTTCTCCACAAGGATGATGCAATAACGCCTGCCCATCGATCACTAAAACAATCTCTGCACTCGAAGTCTGTATAGCAACATCTTTCACATCGCTATAGACATCAAAGCAAAAATCCTCCACCGGAATCGGATAATGGTGTTTTCCTGCTTCACTTATCGGCCGCATGCGTAATTGCGCCGCATAAATCGGTTCAAATACCGTGCAGGCAACAAGCTCCTTCAGGTTAATTTTTTTCGGCGTTAACCCGGCTCGCAGAACATTATCGGAGCTGGCCATCACTTCCACGGCGACGCCATGAACATACGCATGTAACGTACCGGGTGAAAGAAACATCGCCTCCCCTGGCTGCAATGTCAGGCAATTGAGAAACAGCGGCGCGAACAGGCCAATATCATCAGGATAATATTGATGCAGGCGTAATATAAACGTCGCCAGATTATCGTCATACCAATCCCTGGCATTATCAATAAGCCGTTTTAATGCCTGCTGTTTTTCATCCTGTGGGAGCTGCATCACCAGGAGGAAAAATGCCTGTAGTGTTTCTGCGCAGGGGGAGACGGCTAATTGTGTTAACGCATCACTGAGCGAAGGAATATGAAGCGGCGTAAAATTGTCCACTATATCCGTGGGGTTACGAAAACCGTTCATCGCCATAAACGGCGTCAGCGCATAAACCAACTCTGGCTTATGGTTATCATCGTTGTAATCAGGCGGGCTATCAGGATTTTGTTGTTGGCGCTGAAACCCCGCCTGCGCCTGCGCTTTTTGCGGATGAACCTGAATCGACAGCGCACTTTCGGCGGCAAGGATCTTTAACAGATACGGTAGCTCACCGAATTGCCCGGCAATTTTACTGCCGAGCATGTCCTGCTTATCAGCGGCAATCAGTTCCGTCAAAGAACATGTGCCGTCTTCACAGACAACCTGAGAAATCCCCGCCGGATGCACGCCCATCCATAATTCTGCCTGCGGTTGGTCATCAGGATTCGGGATATGAAAACGCGTGTTGAACGCGGAGCGACTCCCCCACGGATAATTCTTCACCACATTTACGAGTGGATAGAAACAGTGACTCACGTCGATTACTCCTCGTCAGTGAACTGGTTGGTTTGGGCAAGCGTCTTAAACCATACCCCGTTGCGCTTTATATGCCGCTCCCCTGTTTCAATATCGAGACGATAAAAGCCATAGCGACGTTTGAAGGAATTAATCCACGACCAGTTATCAATGAAGGTCCACTGGTGAACACCAAAACAGTTCGCCCCATCCGCAATAGCCCGATGTAGCTGAATTAAATGCTCCTTCATCAGACCGATACGGAAACTGTCGTCAATCATGCCATCGGCCTGAACCGGTCCCTCAGATTCGAGATCCATGGCAATACCAATCTCCGCCAGATACCATTTTATATTGCCGTAGTTGTCGCGGATATTTGCGGCGATGTCGTAAATCGCCTGCGGCAAAATTTCGTTATTATCCCGGTATGGGTTAAAGCGCCCGTGCGGATTCACATAATTTTCGAAATAAAATTCTGGGGTGAAATAATCGAGGGTGTAGGCGGATTCCCGTGCTTTTACACGCCGGGGGACATAATAATTGACGCCAAGAAAATCGATATGCGACGAAGTAATCAGGTCAACGTCGGCTTTCGCAACTTCTGGCAGGCACTTATTCGCGACGAGGATTTCGCATAATTCTTTCGGAAACTGATGTTTCACCAGCGGATCGAGAAAACTGCGGTTGAACAGTAAATCAGCATACGCGGCGGCTTTTTTATCTTCAACAGAATCATTGCGGGTGTAGGACGGCGTCAGGTTCAACACCACACCAATCTCGCCGTCCAGCGCCAGTTGTCGATAGACCTGAACCGCCTTTGCATGCGCCAGCATAATATTGAATGCCACCTGCGCCGCCAGCTTGCCATCTTTTTTGCATGGATAGTGGAAGTCATACAGATAACCCCCTTCAACGGGCACAATCGGTTCGTTGAAGGTTATCCAGTATTTCACTTTATGGCCGAACAGGGTGAACGCGGTCTGTGCAAAACGGGCGAACAGGTCGGTGACTTTCGCTGATTCAAAACCGCCATATTTTTTCTGCAGCGCTTCGGGCATATCAAAGTGGTAAAGGTTGATCATCGGCTCAATGCCGTTGGCGATCATCTCGTCCAGATATGCATGGTAAAAACGCACCGCGTCGGCATCGGGCTCACCCGTTTCAAAGTCGGCAATCAGCCGCGACCACTGAATCGAAGTGCGAAAAGAGTTGAAGTTCAACCCTTTCATTAACGCCACATCGTCTTTGTATTTGGTGTAGGTTTCACATACCTTTTGCGGCCCCATTTGCTGATAAAACCGCTCAGGGTGTTCAGCAAACCAACTATCCCAAATGGAACGATGGGCTTTCCCTTCTACACCTTCGGTTTGCGGGCCAGATGCTGCTGCACCCCAGAAAAATCCGTCCGGGAATTGATACCGGGTCATAACGCCTCCTCAGATAAAAAAGGCTGCGCCCAAAGGACGCAGCCAATGTCACTACTCTGCAGTCACTTCAATGGATTTAATAAACATGTAGCCCCAGTCGCCCGGGAACTTGCCGAAGCTAATGGTGTTTGTGCCCGCGTTTAGCGTCACAGGCACAACCATTTGCTGACCTTTTTCATCGGTCTGCGGGAATTCAACCGCGATGGGCGCACCCTCGTTCACAACAAACGAATTCTTTTTACCGCCCCATTTGCCGTTGAAGGTCACGTGTAACGCGAAGCGCCCCTCCCAGGGAACCTCCACCTGCCAGGTAACCTTGTCGCCTTCACTGGCGAACGGGCCGAGAAAACCGTCGTCGCCAATGGCAAGCTGGTTTTCACTGGCTTTAACCACATTCAGTTTGCCTTTACTGACATCCAGCACGCCGCCGCCAAAAGTACAGTAATCAGCGGGTGACTTACCGACGGCCTCTTTCACCGTGACGTTGACGGTTTTGCGGGTGCGCAATAGACCATCGTCAGCCGTAAACGTCAGTGCATAGGTGCCAGGCGCGGAGAACCAGGCACGCGTGTCGGCTTTACTGCTGTCGCACAGATGCACCTTGCCATTGCCGTTATTGCTCCAGCTCAGCGCCAGTTTGCGGTCAGGCAGATTGTCGTCTGTCGCGGTTGCTTTCAGCGCCACGCCTTTATCCTGTGTTGTCGTCAGGGAAGCGGTCAGCGCAACGGTTGGGGCTTTATTCTCCTGAGTATGTTTCACGCTGATCACGTTCGATGGTGCTGATGCCCCGCTCTCGTTTTTGGCTATCACGCGGTAGTAATAGGTTTTTCCCAACTGTAAGTTGCGGTAGTCGTCGCGGAACAAGGCCATCGTCGTCGGGTTCCACTCGTTCACCCCATCAGAGATATCTTTGCCGACCACCTGCCAGGGGCCGGTTGCCGAGGCGGCACGCTCAACATCGTAATTGCGCCCAACGGCGGCCCCCATCCAGTTAATGGCAAAAGGCGAATTGGTTTCACGCAGACGCGGCGCATCCGGTACGGGGAGCGCAGGTGCTTTATCTAAACCAGCAAGCTGCGCTGAGGCCGTGCGCACCAGATTCACCACCTCCATTTCCTGATTCGCTTTGCCTTCTACCGGGAATCCTGGCAGGTGGTAGCTGTAGTGGCCGGTGTACTCTTTGTGCCAGTAAAAACCGCCATCATGGCGATGGCCGCGAAAGCCCCAGATAAAGCCGCCGACGGCCTGCGCACCGTTGACCTCGCTGTGCACAATCGACTGCATAATGTCATTGAGCTGCGCGTGGTCAAGCAGGCCAAATTCGCCGACCAGATAGGCTTTTTTACCGCCAATGGCCTGCAGATCTTTGCTGACCTGATCGGGGTGGTTATTCCCGGCATTGGTGTAATAGTGGTTGCTGACGATATCGATATTCGGATCGGTCAGGGCAAACGCATTTATCTTTTTATAGGTGCCGTCGACGATGAGCTGATGCGGTGCCCACTTACGGATCCATGCTGCCGTTTGTTTGAGGAAATCGGCATTGGTATCTTCCAGCTCATTGCCCGTTTCCCAGGCCATGATTGCTTTTTCATCGAAGTAGGCTCGCCCGGTTACCGTATTGGTACGAGTAATCACCTGACGAATAACGTCCAGATAGGCTTTAAAGGTTTTACTGTCAGTACGGTAAAAATCCTCGGGTTTTTCATGATAGAACGCGGCCAGTTGTTCACGGCCGCCCCACCACCACCAGTGATCGATAAAGGGCAGGATTAAACGCAGTCTTTGTTTATCGGCTTGCGCAATCATGTTGTCGTAAACTTTCATCGCCTCTTCATTCAGACGCGGCATCCCATCCGGCGTTTCAGGCGCGAGAATATGCGTTGCGCGCCCGCATGCTACATCGTTTTCCTGTTGAACAGAGAGCACATAGACACGCTGCGCTTTGGCGCCGGTTTGCACCATCGCGCGGATCCAGTTTTCCTGTTCTTCTGCCGTTGGCCATTTGAAGTACTGCCCCCAACCGCGTGGATCGGCTTTGCAAACTCCACGCGCGTCATCCTCAATGCGATGCAACTCCGGCGCGTGGATACCGGCAAAGCGAAAGATGCTGTTGCCGTCTTTCAACTGCGCGCCATCACGCGTGATAAAGTTTTCGAAATGTGACTGTTCTGCGGCCATGGCCCCTGCGCTTCCCAACACCGAAAGCATCGACACCAGCAGCCATTTACGTAAAGGTTTAGACATGTTCATCTCTCCTTAGAACCACACTTCCGCCTGGACGCCAAAGTTTACGGTGTCCGTACTGCCGCTGCGGCTGTACCCCCCGGCGGAGATGGTATTGGTACTCCAGTCATAGTTGCCGTCCAGGGCATCAGATACGCCTTTATCCCATTTGGCGTACGTTACAAAGAAGCGCAACTGCGGGCGACTCCAGTAACCCGAGTCGAACGTCAGGGTTGGTGCGACGGTCACTTTCGTCAGCCCCCCTTTGCCTTTGCCATTCACGCCTTTGTAGTTTTCATCATCCAGATACTCGTAGCCCACTTCATACTGCATGGCGAAATTCTTGGTTATCTGGTGATACGGACGAACCCCGGCAACCCAGCGAGTGCGGCCCCAGCCGTCGGCATCGCTGCTCCACCAGCGGTAATTTTTATCCTTCTGGTAATAGGCGAAGGTCGAGATATCAACGTTATTCACTGAGGCCATGCTATCCAGCAGCACACGCCACGACTGGGTATCGTCCAGGTTGGCCCAACCCCAGCCATTTTTACCCAGCGAATCCCCCGCCCCCAGCCCACGTCCATACTGCATAACCAGTTTTGAATAGCCGCCGGTCAGCCCCCAAAAACCATCAAAATTGTAAACCCCGGTGATGCCATAGCCTTTTTCAGCAGACGTTGGATGGTTTTCATTGCGGTTCATGTGATGACCGACGAATTCAAGATCCAGACCGGTGCCGCCGATTTTCTTCAACCACACGTTGAGGGAATAGTCATCCGGATACCCCTGGTCGCCCTTATCAACAGGATAGGCTTTGGTTTCATCGGTCGGAGAGAAGGCGTAGACACCAGCATCCAGGCTCGCAAAACCGAGATCCATACGATCGAAACCGCCACCGGTACCGTTGTACTGAATGTATTCCCAGTCGTACTGATGACTTGAGGTATTGGAACTGCTGTAGCGCTTGCCGCCCCAGAAGGTGATACCCGGCGCGAAGTCGAGATTGCTTAATTCAACAAACCCTTCGCGGAATTGCGCGTCATGGCCATCATCGTCCCGGCAGTTCCAGTCAGCGGTACATTTGCTCTGATGGGTAATATTGGCCTGAATTTTTGCCACCGCGCCTGATGTTGATTTCAGCGTAACCTGTGGAATTAATTCGATTTTAGTGTCTTCTTCGTTCCCCAGACGCCATTTCCCATCGGGCATCAATCCTACGGAGTCGACGCGGTTGCCATCGGAATTCGCCAGAATGCCGGAACGGATATAGCCATGAAGCGTGAAGTCATATGCCTTAACCTCCTCGGCCTGGGCGTTCGCGCAGAGTGCAGCGTTAATGAGTAAGGCCAGAGGTATTAATCGGTTCAACCTGTTCATGATTTTCCTTTTTCTTTTTCTGAGTGAAAGAGCGTCTTATTGGCGCGAAGGGAAATTTACGGATCAAAAAATGAAAAGTACATCCGAATATGGAAAGCGCTTTCCATAATTGCCGGATCAAATCACAAAATCGAGAATAATGGCAATGATAACGTGATGAAAATCACATAAATGGGTGTGGGTCATAAAAAAGCCAGCGCGGTCATCGCGCTGGCCGGGAAACGGCGGCAGGTTTACTTACTCTCTGCATCCAACAACTGGCGTTCATACACCCTAAAGAATGGCCGGTAGATCATCCAGGAGTTGAACAGCGCAAACAGGCACATAAACATGTTTTTCCAACTGCCGTTTGCTGACCAGGCAGCGCCGAGCGGCGATGGCATCGACCATGGTAACATCGCCACGGCGCGGTCCAGTACGCCAAGGTGTGTGAGATACCAGGCAATACAGGCATTAATGACAGGAACGAAAATAAAAGGGATTAAAAATATGGGGTTAAGGATAACCGGAAAGCCAAACAGAATAGGTTCGTTGATATTAAACAGCGAGGG
The DNA here is from genome assembly GCF_039409775.1 of Phytobacter palmae. Classification (NCBI taxonomy): domain Bacteria; kingdom Pseudomonadati; phylum Pseudomonadota; class Gammaproteobacteria; order Enterobacterales; family Enterobacteriaceae; genus Phytobacter; species Phytobacter palmae. Next base: position 10,291 of record NZ_JBCIVJ010000041.1, read on the forward strand.
AATAAAGCCAAGTTTCCCGACGCTTTTCAATTGCCGGGAACGGCTGCGTAGCGCCATAAAGATCAGTGGTAAGGTAGAGCCTATTCCGCCAATCAGCAGATAGAAATCCCAGAAACCCTGCAGATAAATATGGGGAAGCTGTGCCTGCCCGCTTGCCAGCGCCTGCTGGTTTTCAAACAGATAAGTCATCCAGAAGGGATTCATAATGCCGGTCACAATTAAGGCGCCGTGGATGCCGACAAACCATAATAAATTGCAAATAATCAAAGAGATAAGAATAGCTGTCAGCGTATCAGAGGCGATAATTAACGGGCGAAAGGCTTCGCTTATCAGACCCGGCAGGATCATGCCAGTGGTCAGCTTTAACGTCATATTTACCGCCGTGACAGACAGCATCACCACCAGCAACGGCACCAGGAGCTGGAAACCATTGCGCGTCATCACCGGCACCTCATCCGGCAGGCGTATACACCAGCCTTTATTGTAAAAAAATCTAATAACTTCAATACTATAAAAGCTTGATATCAACGCGCTAAATATCCCTAACCCTCCTAAATAAACATTGCTCCCATCTGTGGTTTTAAAGCCAATAAAGAGCAGAAAACTTATGCACCCTGTCAGGCCCGATAACCTTTCCGGCAACTGGTATTGCTTGGCAAGACTGGCGCTGGCCCCAAAGGCAATGATTAGCGCCACCAGACCAATCGTCAGTTCAAAGGTGGGTAAAAGCATCGGGCGAACAAACTGGTAGTAACCGCCAAACCACGAGAAAGGGTTAATGGAAACAGGCGGAAAGATCAACGGCACCATCAGGCTACCGACGATAACAAAAGGCATTGCCAGCGCAAAACTGTCGCGCATTGCGGTGATGTGCTGGCTGCGGGTGAGCATATTGGCAAAAGGGGTAATACGTTGCTCGATCAGCACAACAACAACATTCATAAACTGAATGTTCATGATGGAACCTATTTAAGCCACGAAGTCGCGGGATCATCGCTTACATCGATCCAAAGTGAAAGTCTCAAACTGGTGATCGTGCTCACATTTAATGCATCCATCTACGGAAAGCGCTTTCCGTTTTTAATCCACAAAGTCTATAGTGCGCCCATTCTCGTCACACAGTCAGGAGTCTTTTCATGAAAAAAATCATGCTTTGTTGTTCCGCTGGCATGTCGACCAGCTTGCTGGTGAAAAAAATGGTGGAAGAGGCGGAAAAGCGCGGTCTGGACGTTGATATCAAAGCCTTTGGTGTCGCGGAATTCGAACAACAAGTGGGGCATTACGAGGTCGTTCTTCTTGGCCCCCAGGTGAAGTACATGCAGAAGGATCTACAACACAAAGCGAATGCCTACGGTATTCGCGTTGAGCCCATCAACATGATGGATTACGGGATGCAGAAGGGCGCAGCAGTTTTAGATTTTGCCCTTTCATTAATCGACAATAAAAAATAAGGGACACGCCATGAGTTCTCTGTACTCGAAATTAATCGCGGTGATTGAGCAAAAAATCACGCCGCTGGCCGGCGCCGTCGGCCAGCAAAAATACGTTACCTCTATTCGTGACGGTTTTATCCTTGCGCTGCCGTTTATGATTGTCGGCTCTTTTATGCTGGTGTTTATTTTTCCGCCCTTTTCCCCCGACACCACCTGGGGATTCGCGCGTGCCTGGCTGCAATTCTCGCTCGATCATCGCGCCAACCTGATGCTGCCGTACTATTTCAGCATGGGCATCATGACGATATTTATTTCCGTCGGGGTTGCCGCCAGTCTCGCCCGCCATCATGAACTGGATCCACTGACGTCAGGTATGCTCTCGCTGATGGGCTTTTTGCTTATCGCCGCGCCGCTTAAAGATGGGCAAATTTCGACGGCGTATTTCTCCGGCCAGGGGATTTTCACCGCCCTGCTGGTCGCCATCTATACCACGGAGCTGTACGCATTTCTGCGTCGTAACAACATCACCATCCGCCTGCCGCCTGAAGTCCCGACCGGGGTGGCACGTTCGTTCGAAATTCTCATCCCGGTTCTTGCCGTGGTGCTGACGCTGCATCCGCTGAATCTGGTTATTGAAGCCCAATTTGGCATGATTATCCCGGAAGCGATCATGTCGCTGGTTAAACCGCTGGTCGCCGCGTCGGACACCTTACCGGCCATTCTGCTCTCTGTACTGGTGTGCCAGATCCTGTGGTTTGCCGGGATCCATGGCGCGCTGATCGTCACCGGCATTATGAACCCTTTCTGGATGGCGAACCTGTCCGTCAACCAGGCGGCCATTGCCGCAGGCACCGCCATTCCCCACATTTATGTGCAGGGTTTTTGGGATCACTATCTGCTGATCGGCGGCGTGGGTTCAACCTTACCGCTGGCGCTGCTGTTAATTCGCAGCAAAGCCGTGCACCTGCGCACTATTGGCCGCATGGGTATCGTTCCAGGCATGTTTAACATCAATGAACCCATTCTGTTTGGCGCACCGATCATTATGAACCCGCTGTTCTTCCTTCCGTTTGTGCTTGTGCCGATGGTCAATGCGACCCTGGCCTACCTGGCACTCGACTTTGGCCTGGTCGCCCGTGTGGTCTCGATGACCCCGTGGACCACGCCGGCGCCGATCGGCGCCTCCTGGGCGGCGAACTGGGCTTTTAGTCCTGTCATTATGTGTCTCATTTGTATGGTCACCGCCACCGCCATGTATTTTCCGTTTTTTAAAGCCTACGAAAAACAGCTACTTGCACAAGACGCCGCTGAAAATCAGCCATCCGGTGCTACAGGCCAGTCAGAAACCGCATAACTGCAATAACCGAACTCAGAGGATGTTATGGAATTAGAAGAGCAAGTCATGGGCATTATCATCAATGCCGGACAATCACGAGGCCTGTGCTATGAAGCGCTGCAGAGTGCCAAAGAAGGCAATTTTGTCGATGCTGATGAAAAAATGCAGCAGTCGCAACACTTTGCCCGTGAAGCACATTTAGTCCAGACCCAGCTCATTGAAGCCGATGAAGGCGAAGGAAAAACCAAAATGACGCTGGTGATGGTGCATGCCCAGGATCACCTGATGACCTCCATCCTTGCGAAAGAGTTAGTGACGGAACTTATCGAGATTTACCGCACGCGCCATTAATTGCACGACACCGAAGAGAGGCGCTGCCTCTCTTCTTTTACTGGAGGATGACAATGCTTCACCTTGGCCTCGATATTGGCGGTACAAAAATGGAAGCGGTACTGCTGGACCCAAACGGCACGGTTCGTTTTCGTGAGCGGCGTCCAACGTATAAAGCTGACTACGCGGGATTTCTTCATCATCTCGTCGGGATGGTGGAATACATCAAAACCGAACAGAAGCAGGAATTTACTATCGGGATTGGGTTGCCGGGCGCGATAGATCCGGAAACAGGTCTTATCAAGAATTGTAATTGTCTGGTGCTGAATGGCGAAAATTTAGCAAAAGATCTGGCCTGTCGCCTGGAACAACCGGTTTTTCTGGCCAACGATGCCGACTGTTTTACCCTCTCCGAGGCCACCGACGGTGCGGGCCAGGATTATGGGACAGTGTTTGGCGTTATTATCGGCACCGGATGCGGCGGCGGCGTGGTGGTAAATGGACAGTTACTCAGCGGCCCCAACGCCATTGCAGGCGAATGGGGGCATAATCCACTGCCAGGCTGGACAGCAGAAAAAGATGGCCCGGTTCAGCACTGCTATTGTCTGCATGAGAACTGTATTGAAAGCTATATTTCCGGCACCGGCTTTAGCCGTCGTTTTAATGAGAAACAGGAAAGCCAGCTAAGCACGGAGTCGATCATTGCCGCAGCCGAAGCAGGCGATCCGCTGGCATTCGCCCATTATCAGCACTTTATCGACGCTTTTGCGCGCAGCCTCGCCGGGGTTATCAATACGCTCGATCCGCATGTCATTGTCATTGGCGGCGGGCTTTCTAACGTTGCATCGATCTATCGCGACCTTCCCCCAGCTATCAAGAGGTACATTTTTTCGTCCACTTGTCACACTGCTATTGTGAAAGCCAGGTTCGGCGATGCCAGCGGGGTTCGCGGCGCTGCATGGCTGCCCACGCTTCATTCGCACCAAACCGATACGGTGCGCCGTACGGCGTAAGTGACTAAAACTGGTCTGCATTTATGGTATTATTGGGAGAAAATCGCCATACAGATAACACCATGCCTACTATTGATGATGTTGCAAAATTAGCCAATGTTTCCCGCGCCACGGTTTCACGCGTGCTGACCGGCACACGTGGCGTGCGCGACGATAGCCGTGAAGCCGTGTTAAAAGCCGTCGAAGTGCTCGACTATCGTCCCAGTTTTGCGGCGCAGACGCTGGCCAGTAATACATCAGGTTATATCGGTATGGTGTTGCCCGCTCATGAAGCCAGTTTCAGCGCGACGCTTTTGCCTCGCCTGTCGCTTGCGGTGAAAGCGCTCAATAAATCATTACTGATTCAGTATGTTAATGATGAAAATGAGCAAAAAGCTGCCATACACAGTCTGCATCATCAATGCGCGGCGGTGGTCACCTTAAGTCATGCCAGTAGCGATATGCCAGCCAATGTCATCGCCTTTGACGCCTTTTCCACTAAAGGAAGCGCCAGCCAGGGCTATAACTATGCTTTCGCGGCAGAAAGCGCCTGTCGTTATGTGCTCGGGAAAGGGCACCGCAATATTGCCTTGCTCGTTGATAATGAAGACGATGTTGCCAGTAAGCAGATGCTGGAAGGGTATCGCAGCGTTTTGCAGAATTACTCGCTACCGTTTAACCGCCAGTTGCTGGTCATGGCCAACAACAATATCGAACAGGCATTGTTAAAGCTCATTAACAGTTTTACAAAATACACGGCAATCATTGCCAAACGCGATAGCTACGCCGCCGAGGCCATGCGTTTATTGCGTGAATTTAATATCGCCGTACCGCAAGAAGTCTCTATCGTCAGCCTTGAGGATTCCCCGCTTGCCGCTTTGCTTTATCCTCCGCTGACCTGCATCGCTTACCCTGTCGATCAATTGCTGGAACAATGTATACAACGTATTCAGTCGTTAATTGATGGGCACCCTGTCTTTGTGGAAGAGGGCAAATCGATTACCGGACGCCTGGTGGCTCGCGCATCGGTAACCGATATTAACGCGATGTGAAATTCCCTTTCGCGTAAACGGGCGCAGCGGGAAAACCTCGACATGACATAAGGAGCACGATTCTGCCGCTGTAGATGACCTTGCCTGCCCTTATCCTCCTGCTCTCCCCCGTTTACGCCGTCAGCGCGCGACATTCCGCCATAAGATATTCGCGCTAATGCCGCTGCTCACTAAAATGGCCTCGTCGCGGAGGTGTGAATGGCAAAATCCAGAGGAATAATGTCACTCTGGTCAACATCCATTACGCTCACGACGCTGTCATCCGTGCCAACGTGGCGAGTTCTCAACGCCTGTGCTTTTTCCGGTTGCCCCGCCAGTTCGTATGCCTGCGCCAGATCGCGCCGCCAGTTGAAATTCCATGGGCATGCCTGGTATCCCTTTTCCATATGCCCGATGCCCTCGGCCAGGTGCCCTTTGCGAATGTAAATCAGGCCTACCATGAAATGCGCGCTGGCGTGTTCAGGCAGGTGGTGCAGCAGGCGTTTGAAGAGCATCTCTGCTTCATCAAGCTTTCCCTGACGATAGCATGCGATGCCATCGGTCTGCATTCCTGGTACTGGCAGGCTCACCATCTCAACAGGCTCATGCATGATCTTCGCGTTGGTGCCAGCGATAAGCGGCGCCAGAAACTCCTCGTAACGCCGCCAGCGTTCGCGCGCGGTCTGATAGATAGGCTGCCGCACCTGCCAGACACTGGCTGTCTTCACCGGCCTGTCCAGTTCAGAGGTGTCGAGCACCTGCGGCTCCCACTGCACGCCCAGATAATCCAGCATGCGGCGCGCCTCACGCTCCGGGTCAGAGACCACATCCTCGTAGCGCACCTCAAGGATTTCGCCGGGGAACAGCTGGTTCCAGTGGTGCATGAGCAGGTTGTGGTCGGCCAGTTGTTCGCCAATCCACTGCAGGTCATAGGCGAAGCCCATACCGCCATGCCTGGCCGCGTAGTCGGTAAAATAGTTGGAGATAGCGATATCGCGCGGGTCGCGCCGTACCGAGATGATCCGCGCGTTCGGGAACAGCAGTTTGATAAGACCAATGTTCTCGAAATTGTGCGGCAGCTTATCCACCACATGCCGGACCTGAGAAGCATTTTCTGGCACGGTTTCCCGCAGTTCCTTGAGCAGGCTGGCGGTGATACCCGCCACGACACCGTCCGACAGATCGTCCACACAGTCTGGATAATGGCGTCCCGACCCTGTGTGACGTTCCCAGCGCTCCAGCCTGGCGATCGTGCCGGGAATCACCCCGAGTTCGCCCGCGCCGTGGATTTGGCTGTGCCCCGCCAGAATCTGTTCAATCAGCGTAGTACCAGAACGCGGCATACCCAGTACGAACACCGGCAGCGTTGAATCGTTGCCGATGTGGCGCCGGTGATCGTAGAGCGAACGGCTGAATGCGTGGCGGATACGCGCGCAGCTTTGTCGGTGTGCAACCGGGTCGTAACGCAGAAGTGCGCGGTAGGCAGTATTGGCTTCGTTGGCCAGGGTGAAGGCTCTGGCGTACTCCTTGCGTTTTTCCCAGGCGGCAGCCAGTTGCAGCAGCAATCCAGGCTGCACCGGGCCTGATAAGCCAGGCCGACGCGCCAGATTTTCCAGGCGCATCAACGTCTCTTCATCTTGCGGAAAACGGCGGGCATTGATCAGCGCCGCATGACCGCGTGCCGGGTCGATCGCCAAAATTTGCTCAAACAGCGCAACAGCCTCGTCGATGCGCCCCAATTGCATATACAACTGTCCCAGCCCTTGCAGTGCGGGGAGCAGGTGCGGATGTGTCTGCAGCACGTCGATGTATCGCGCCTCCGCCCCGGCGTACTGCTGCTCTTGCGCGTCAACACCGGCAAGTGCCACTTGCGCCTGCGCCAGCCAGTGGCCGATTTGCGCGGCGTCCATATCAGGTGAAGGTGTCAGCGCCCCGGCCTCCTCAAGAGCCTGTTCAGCTATATTACGCGCCAGAGCCGGATGCCCGTGGGTAGCGACGCTGGCCAGCTTCAGGCGCAGAGGAAGCGTCATTTTTTGCTGCTGCCCGGCCAGATTAATGGCGTGGTGTAGCAAGGCAATGGCATGCGGTATACGGCCCTGCAACTCCGCCAGTTCAGCGTGCTGTAGGTACAGGTCCGGATGTTCCGGGTAATGACGCATACCATGGCGCAGCGCATCCTCGGCCTGGGCATGGCGTCCACGCTCAGCCAGACGCTGAACATAACCGGTCAACAGGCCGCAGTAATCGTCTACGGCCAGTTCAGCATGGTGCGCGTCCAGCCAGGCATCAGCACTGGCGAAGTCGCCACGGGCCAGCCACAGCTCCAGACGCAGGCCGCGCAGTTGCTGATCGTGCAGAGCCACCTGCTGCGCCGGCCAGTGCTCACGCTCGCCAGCCCAGAAGAGGTCTGCGGCGGCCAGTGTCTCCTCGGCCTGGTGCAACGCCTCACTTTGCAGGTAGGGACGCAGCAGCTGCTGATAGACGTCGATACGTGGTTGCAGGCGCAGACTGCATTCATACAGGGGGATAGCCTCCTCCTCCCGTTGATGCTGCACATAACAGGCAGCCAGACGCGCCAGCAAAAGCGAGTGGCCTGGCGCCTCTGTGCGACTGGCTTCCAGCAGCGCCTGCCCCGTGTCAAGTTCCCCAAGAAGCAGGTGCACGGCGGCCAGGTCGACACGGGCATCGATCTCCAGTTCAGCAGGGATCAGCACACCCAGCGTCTGACGAGCCGCCTCTGGCTGGCCCAGATGAGCCTGGGCCAGGGCCAGCAGTACCTGTTCTGCTGGCGCAAGCACTGGCAGGCTATAACATGCCTCATGCAGCGCCTCGAACTGCCGCATGTCGACCAGACGGCGTAGCAGAATCAGTGAACCTGTCATGGTATCGCCAGCCCTTGCGAGGTGAGGACGCCGGCAGGCATCGCCTGCAGATACGCCTGAGCAAACGAATTATCCGCATTCGGGTTTGCGGCCCAGGTGCCGTTCCAGAGATCCGCGTTATGTCCACCACGAGAGAATTGGCCATTTGCGGCAACGCCGGCGACGTTATACGACGAAAGCGTAGAAGAGAAGCCCGCCATCCAGTTAACGGAATTCCCACCGTTATTCATCGCCATCACTGCGTCGCCATGACTTCCCTTAACAGCACTGCCAGTGCCCACCAGCACGATCTTATCGTCCGTGCCCAAATTCTGCGCGCCCGACCACATTTCGTTACTATCCAGCCCAACCAGCGGGTTGTAATCGCTGCTGACCTTGATATAGACGGTGTACGCGGTATTGGCGTCAAAGACGCGCCCGTTATGTTCGGAGCTTTGTCCGGTCGTCAGGTCAAACACCACGATGGAGGGATCCCCGACCGAGGCGGAAGCGGTCGTGAAATTCAACCCCGTCGACGTGCTGATACCTGCATAGTTATTCCCCGCCGCGTCGTGCAGCGCAGTGCTGTCGATTTGGACGTGGTAGTTGGCGCCCGCCGCCAGATCCGATGTCGGGTTGACCGTCACCGTGTGACCGCTGATGGAGACCTGCGAACTGTCGGTAATGTCGATGACCTTGTTCAGACTGCTGTTGCCGTCGTTGACGAGGGTGATATGGCCGCTGCCGGCCTGCACATTCTCGCTAAAGGTCAGCGTCAGGTTGGAGCCCGTAGCAACGCTGCCGCCGTTGTCCTGCGGTGTGCTGCTGGTGAGCGCAGGCGCGACGCTGTCTACCGTCAGGCCGGTACTGTCCGCCGCTGTGGCGGAGGTGTTGCTCGCCGTGGTGGCCGTGACCGAGACGTTGAGTCCGTGCACGTTGTCAATGGAGCCGGCGGTGATGGTGTACTGACCCGTATACTTACCATCACCAGCGATTGCGTCTCCGTGGGTGCCGTCGTCCCAGGCCGTCACCGGGGCGCTGGCGCCCAACTGGCTGAAATCCATGGTGACGCCGGTCACTGTGCTGGTATTAGCGTCGCCGCTGGACGAGTTATCCCATACGGCGGTGACAGTGTCGCCGACCTTGTAGGTACTGCCGTCTGCGCCGCCTGGCGTGGAGGTGATGGCGATATGGGCATCGGTCACTATCGGCAACGCTGGAGCAGGACCTGCATTCAGGCCGATCTGATAGATATCACCGACAGCATAGCCAGCCTTACCGCCATCGCTTGTGTCGGTATCAAACAGCACAGAGTAGGTGATGTCATGACCGCCCGCGCCATCGGGGACGAACCGCACATTGTACAACTGCCCGCCCTCAGGCACCTTGATACCGGTGTCCGTCACCGCACTGGTCAGCTCGCCGGTGGTTTTGGAGATACTGACCTGGCTCAAACCGCCATGGCCGTCGGGGAATACGAACACCAGATCCGTGCCATTGTCATACGCCGTGGCTGATGCCGCCAGATAACCGCTGTTGCTGTACTGCAACTCGTCATGGGTCAACCTGTCCATCGCGCCAACGTCCACGGCGTGATAGCTCTGGGTACCCATGTTATAAACCGTGTTGCTCTGGACATTAGTCGTGATGAGCGTGCCGTTGTTGTTATAGAGCGTGACCTGCCAGGTCGCAGTGTGATACTCCTGACTAAAGACAGCAAAACCACCATCGAAAGCAATGGCGTTAGTCGGCGATCCCTGCTCGTCATTCCAGTTGACGCGCTGCCAGGTCTTGCCGCTGTCGAAGTTGGCCAGCGTGCCGGTGGAGTCGAGCTTAAAGATGAAGGCACCGATAGGCGTACTTGTCGCTGACTGGCCGGGGGTACCTATCCAGTCATAGACCTCGGACGCCAGCACATAGCTGCCATCGCTCAATGCCGTAAGCACACCCGGCGTCAACTGGAATTTCATCAACTGAACTGCCGGGCTGGCGACGCCCCCGAAATTGGCACTCGAGCTATTGCCGCCGATAAGGTTCTGAGTGCCCTCGGTGAAGCTTAATCCGCTGCCGTTGTAGTGGAAGACGGAGATAGCCTCCTGCTGGTCGGTCCCGCTGCCATAGGTCTGGTAGGCGATCGCGAAATCACCGCCATTCGCACTGCTCTGCGCCGCGATGGTGACGCCCTGACCTGGTGCTGCCAGGGTGTTGCTGGATTGCAGATTGCCGCTGTTGTCATAGATCGCGTAGTGGACGCTGTAGTCCGAGTAAGCCGCGGTATCCGTTTGCGACCAGGCCACAACGAAACCGCCGTTGGCCAGCGCCTTCACCTGTGTATCCATCATGGTGTAGCCATTGGGGACGCTGATATCCAGGGTCTTGATGACGTTGTTGTTCGCGTCCAGCACCTTAACGACGCCGGCATAAAGCGGGCCGGTCGGATCCCAGGAGATATTGTCGCCGCCGGTCTGCTTCATGTACTCCATGACCGTATTGCCGTTGCTCAGCTTCTCCAGACCGACGTTGATGTTCATCTCGGTGGATGTGTCGTTGGTACTGCCCGATACCAACGCGCTGCCATTAAGGCCAGCGCTCACGTTGAGGGTGACAGTCTGGCTGCTGTGGTTGCCGGCCGCATCGGTCGCTGTGACGATGAGGTTATAGCTGCCCTCAATAGCGGCGCTGTTCAGTGTGACGACGCCAGTGGTGGGGTTGATGGCGAACCTGGTAAGGCTGTCCGCGTCCAGGCTATAGGTGATGGCATGGGCATCAGTGGCGTTGGCATCGTACACCTGGGTGCCAGCCGCCGTGCCATCAACAATGGTGGCGCCGGTAGCGGTGGATCCGCCTGCGATAACGGGTGCGGTGTTGTCCACAATCACGCTGCTGCCGGAAATAGCGGAGACATTGCCGGACGCGTCCACAGCATAAGCATGGTAGGTGCCTTCGGCCAGGCCAGTCAGCGCCAGCGTGGCGCCGGTGTTGGCCGCGACGGCGACGCTGTTCACCAGGTTATCGGCGGCGGCGGTGAGACT
>NZ_JBCIVJ010000042.1:0-21095 GCF_039409775.1 Phytobacter palmae
CCTTCCTTTAATCGGTGTAACCCTGCGGGTGGCGGGACTGCCAGCGCCAGGTATCTTGTGCCATCTCATCGAGCGTACGAGTCACACGCCAGCCCAGCTCATTATCCGCTTTGCTTGCATCCGCCCAGTAGGCAGGCAGATCGCCATCGCGACGGGGAGCGAAGTGGTACGCTACCGGTTTACCGCAGGCTTTGCTGAATGCGTTAACCACATCCAGCACGCTGCTGCCAACGCCTGCGCCGAGGTTATAAATATGGACGCCTTGCTTGCCCGCCAGTTTTTCCATCGCCACAACATGACCGTCGGCCAAATCCATGACGTGGATGTAATCGCGTACGCCGGTGCCATCAGGCGTAGGGTAGTCATTACCAAATACCGCCAGTGAATCGCGACGGCCTACAGCCACCTGAGCGATGTAGGGCATCAGGTTGTTCGGGATACCCTGTGGGTCTTCACCCATATCTCCTGACGGATGAGCACCCACCGGATTGAAATAACGCAGCAGCGCAATGCTCCAGTCCGGCTGGGCTTTTTGCAGGTCGGTCAGGATCTGCTCAACCATCAGCTTGCTTTTGCCGTAGGGGCTTTGCGGGGTGCCAGTCGGGAAACTTTCGACATAAGGGATTTGCGGCTGATCGCCATAGACCGTTGCGGAGGAGCTAAAAATGAGATTTTTGACGTTGGCCGCGCGCATGGCATTCACCAGACGGAGTGTGCCATTGACGTTGTTATCGTAGTACTCCAGCGGTTTGGCGACGGATTCGCCAACGGCTTTCAGTCCCGCGAAGTGGATGACCGCTTCGATTGCATGATCGTGCAGGATTTCAGCCAGCAGTGCTTCATCACGAATATCACCCTGGATAAACAGGGCGGATTTGCCCCCCAGGCGTTCAAGCACCGGCACGACACTGCGTTTACTGTTACACAGATTGTCGAGGATGATGACGTCGTGGCCATTTTGCAGCAGTTGTACACAGGTATGGCTTCCAATGTAACCGCTACCACCCGTAACCAGAACTTTCATATATCACTCCATCAGGCGTATGTTATGAATTAACTTTAGCATAACAGAGATGGCAAAACTGTGATATGTGATAAATTAGTGGAATCGTTTACACTGCAACGTGATACGCATTATCTGATCGCGTAACTGATTATAAATCAGATAAATAATGACGTAATGATGCATAAATTCTGAAAATGATATGAAACACAGGCAGGGCAGCGCCCCGCCTGTGAAAAACTCAATCAAACTCGTAGCGCCAGTTGTCGCCATCCGGAACAAACTGTAAGCGATGCGTGATACACGTTGGGGCATCACTGGCATGGTGGGAGACAAATAACAGTTGCGTTTCGCCTTCGCCAATCAGTACATCGACAAAGCGGCGAATCAACTGACGGTTCAGCGGATCCAGGCCTTGCAGCGGCTCATCAAGGATCAGTAACGTCGGATGTTTCACCAGCGCGCGGACAATCAGCGCCAGGCGTTGCTGTCCCCATGACAAACTATGGAAGGGGGCATCGGCGGTTTTGGCATTAAACCCCGCGATGTCAAGCCACTGTTGTGCCAGTTTGCGCTGTTTATCCGAAACAGCCTGATAAATGCCAATGGAGTCAAAATAGCCGGAAAGTATTACATTGCGTACGGTCGTGCTGACGCGATAGTCCAGATGCAGACTGCTACTGACGTAACCAATATGCTTTTTAATATCCCAGATGGTTTCGCCACTGCCGCGACGGCGACCAAAAAGGGTTAAATCATTGCTATAGCCCTGCGCATGATCGCCCGTCACCAGACTGAGCAGCGTCGATTTTCCCGCCCCGTTCGGCCCACTAATTTGCCAGTGTTCGCCCGGCCGAACCGTCCAGTTGAGATGGTTAATAATCGGACGATCGTTATAGGAGACGACGCCATCTTTGAGCACAATCAGCGGCTCCCCGGCGGTCAGTTGAGCACGGGCCGGCGGCGCATCCGGTTCCGGCAGCGCCATCCCCGCCAGATTCTCGCTGTGCGCCAGTTGCGCGATGAGCGCCTGCTGTAACAGTGCCGATTTTTCGCCGACTTCCGTTAGCGCGCAGTCAGCCAGCACCCCCGCATTCTGCACAAAATCCGGAATTTCATCGAAGCGGTTCAGTACCAGCACCAGGGTGTAGCCCTCAGCATTAAGCTCGGCAAGGAGGGCGGCGAGATTCTGCCGTGAAGTCACGTCCAGGCCATCAAAAGGCTCGTCAAGGATCAGTAAATCGGGTTGTGACATTAGCGCCTGGCAGAGAAGCGTTTTGCGTGTCTCTCCTGTGGAGAGGTATTTAAAACGCCGCGAGAGCAGAGAGGTGATACCAAAACGTTCTGCCAGTTGCTGGCAGCGCGCGGCATCCTTGACCTCATCCTGGATAATTTCTGCGGTGGTGCGGCCGGTATCATCTTCACCGGGACTTAGCATATCGGTGTTATTGCGCTGCCACTCTTCACTGACCAGTTTTTGCAACTGTTCGAATGACAGACGGGTAATGCGCGAGAAGCTGCTCTCGCGTTCCCCTTTAAGGAGTGTTAGCTCGCCGGCCAGCGCTTTAGCCAGCGCCGATTTCCCGCTACCGTTTGCTCCGACGAAAGCCCAGCTTTCACCAGACTGAAGCGTTAAGTGATTAATCGACAGTGTTCGGGTGTCGCTCAGGCGAAACGTACCTTGCGAAATTTGCAATGATGACATTATGTATCCCATTTTTTGCAGCGATACGAACAGGGATACGTATTAGCCGGCAACTTGTCAATCGACTTAGCACAACGTGGCGAGAATGACCTTGTCAGCATTAAAATATGCGGTGACCTCAGCATCTTCCTTTAGATCTTGCGCTTGCGGCGCGGGGACTGTCGCACATAACTGCTGGCCATCGGGCAGCGTGAGCAAAACTTCGCACTGCAACTCGCCACGCTCAATATGGCTGATACGTCCCCGGAGCTGGTTATCGGCTTGCAGAGCGGTGGCATGGTCAGTTGTGATGGCTACCCACGGCGCTTTCAGTAGCACCAGCACCTCTTTGCCTTGCGTCAAATCCAGGCGCTGCACGCTTTGGGCAGTAATGGCGACGTTGAGAGATGTTGTACCATCTGCCAGTAGCACGTTGACATGTTGCTGCACCTGCTGGTGGTCGAGGGCAGTAATGGTACCGAACCACTGGTTACGGGCGCTGGTTTGCAGTGAAAAACGGGAAATGGCCGCCAGCAGGCTGTTCAGCGGCATGGCATCGTCGTCGCTCAACACATCAAACGCTTTTTGCTGAATCTGGCCAAGTAAATCATAGAGTTGAATAAGACGCTGACCGTAGCGGGTAACGACAGCGCCACCGCCGCCTTTTCCCCCGGTCGCGCGTTCCACCAGCGTCTGTTCGCTGAGCTGATTCATTTCATTAATGGCATCCCAGGCACTTTTATAGCTGATGTTTGCATTCTTCGCCCCCTGGCTTATTGAACCCGTCTGCTCTATCTGTTTGAGGAGATGAATACGGCGCGGGTCAGCGAACAGCCGCTCCTGGAGTTTAAGGGTAAGAAGAATTTCAGCCTGCATAGCGTAGTGTCCTGACGTAAAAGGAATATTGTGAAGGAAAATTGACCTGTAGCCTAGTCTTCCCCAGTACGCGTTGTTTTTCTAAAGATACTGTCACAATTGTCGATAGCGGAAAGAGACACTCCGCTGAAGGAATAGAATATGGCAGTCAGAAAACGCCCGGCCTTGCAAGGTGAATTGGACGGGGCCTGTGGTTTTTACGCGATGGCGAATGGGATACATTTACTGGAACCAGAGCTGGCGCTCCCGGAAATCTTCCCTGTGATTTTGCAGCAATATGTATTTGATGGCGATCCGATGGGATTTGTTAACGGCATTGGCCGCGGTTCGCTTAAAAATACCCTGAGCCGGACGATGGCTCTGTTAAATGCTGAGTATGAATTTTACGACCCGAAAACCCGTCAACAATGGCAGTTCGCCTTTAGCATGCCCTACTGGCATAACGATAAACCGCGCGATCGCCGGGATATTCTCGATACGTTAAGCCTGGCGAATTATAAAGCGGGAAGGGTAGTTATTCAGGCTTACGATTATAATGATGGTGAGCAGGAATATAGCCACTGGACGGTCATTTCAAAAGTGACGGACGAAGGGCTGGTCACCTGGGACTCAAGCAAAGAGGTAAAATGCATTCCGTTTGATAAAATGCGTGTCGACAGCACGCAACATTCGCATATTGCCCGTCCCTGGAATATTCGCAGCGCGGATATGTTTGTACTCAGTCGCCAGTCCCTGTAAAAGGTTACTGACGATGGCACAAAAGGCGAGTGTTTTTCTGTCGGATGCGGTTAGAATGCCCCCTTAACACTAAATGGAGTTGACCATGTTTGAGTTATTGAAAAGCTTAGTTTTTGCCGTAATCATGGTCCCTGTGGTGATGGCTATCATCCTGGGGTTGATCTATGGCCTGGGTGAGGTATTCAACCTTTTTTCAAATGTTGGTCATCGCGACCGCCCCGCGCAACGCCGCTAAATTTAAAAAAACGCCCGCCATTGCGGGCGTTTTGCTATTCAAGATTGGCATAAGCTTGCCGATATCTTAATAACCTCCGTAATTCCTGATGAGTATGACCTCATACGGTAAATCTCTGGTAGTATCGTTATATTCCGTAATATATAACGACACTCACAGGAGTTACAGATGGCACATACAGGGTTACGCCTTTTAGTCGGGGCGACATTATCGCTTTCGGTTGCCGGACATGCGCTGGCAGATGAAGGGAAAATTACCGTTTTTGCGGCAGCGTCGCTGACCAATGCAATGCAGGACATTGCCGCGGCGTATAAGAAAGAGAAAAACGTCGATGTGGTTTCGTCGTTTGCCTCTTCTTCTACGCTGGCACGTCAAATCGAAGCGGGCGCGCCTGCGGATCTGTTCATTTCTGCAGACCAGAAATGGATGGATTACGCGGTTGATAAAAAGAGTATCGATACTGGCACGCGCGTAACGCTGCTGGGTAACAGCCTGGTTGTTGTGGCGCCGAAAAGCAGTACCCAGGGCGATATCACTATTGACGCGGCCACTGACTGGGCAAGCCTGCTGCAAGGCGGACGCCTGGCGGTTGGCGATCCGGAGCACGTTCCGGCTGGCATCTATGCGAAAGAGGCGCTGCAAAAACTGGGGGCGTGGGATAAATTATCCCCGCGCCTGGCGCCAGCAGAAGATGTACGCGGTGCTTTGGCACTGGTTGAACGTAGCGAAGCCCCTCTGGGTATCGTTTACGGTTCTGACGCTGTAGCCAGCAAGGGCGTGAAAGTGGTCGGGACTTTCCCGGAAAACTCTCACCAGAAGGTGGAATATCCGATGGCGATTACCGAAGGTCATAAAAACGCAACGGTCAGCGCGTTCTATGACTATCTGAAAACCCCGGAAGCTTCCGCCGTGTTTAAACGTTACGGATTTACGACACACGAATGATATTAACGGATCCTGAATGGCAGGCAGTGATACTCAGCCTGAAAGTTTCATCCCTCGCAGTTGTCATTAGCTTGCCCTTTGGGATTTTCTTTGCCTGGTTACTGGTGCGCTGTACCTTTCCGGGCAAAGCCCTGCTCGACAGCTTCCTTCATCTTCCCCTGGTTCTCCCTCCGGTTGTCGTAGGGTACTTACTACTTATTGCCATGGGAAGGCGCGGATTTATCGGCCAGTGGCTCTTTGACTGGTTCGGTATTACCTTTGCCTTTAGCTGGCGGGGCGCGGTCCTCGCGGCAGCCGTGATGTCATTTCCGCTGATGGTTCGCGCCATTCGTCTGGCGCTGGAAGGCGTTGATACTAAACTTGAGCAGGCTGCCCGTACCTTAGGCGCCGGGCGCTGGCGCGTGTTTATGACGATTACGCTGCCTTTAACGCTGCCGGGGATTATTGTCGGCACCGTTCTGGCCTTTGCCCGTTCGCTGGGTGAGTTTGGCGCGACCATCACCTTTGTCTCAAACATTCCTGGTGAAACGCGCACCATTCCTTCGGCGATGTACACCCTTATTCAGACACCCGGCGGTGAAATGGCGGCGGCGCGTTTATGCGTGATCTCCATTATTCTGGCGCTCGTTTCGCTGCTCATTTCCGAATGGCTGGCGCGTATTAGCCGTGAACGGACCGGGAGATAACCTGTGCTGGAATTGAATTTTAGTCAGACGCTGGGAACGCACCGTCTGCAGGTTGACGAAAGTCTGCCAGCCAGCGGTATTACGGCGATATTTGGCGTATCGGGGGCCGGGAAAACCTCCCTGATCAATGCAATTAGCGGCTTAACGCGCCCGGAGCAGGGCCGTATCGTGCTCAATGATCGCGTGCTGTATGACGCTGAGAAAAAAATCTGCCTGCCGCCGGAAAAGCGTCGGGTCGGTTATGTCTTCCAGGATGCGCGCCTGTTCCCGCATTACAACGTGCTGGGTAACCTGCGTTACGGCATGGCGAAATCCATGGCCGGGCAGTTTGACAAGCTGGTGGCTTTACTGGGTATCGAACAGCTTTTAGACCGTCTGCCTGGCGGACTGTCGGGGGGGGAGAAGCAGCGCGTGGCGATTGGCCGCGCCCTGTTAACGGCACCGGAATTGTTGTTGCTGGATGAGCCGCTGGCATCGCTGGATATCCCGCGTAAACGTGAGCTGTTGCCCTATCTGCAACGCCTGGCGCGGGAAATCAATATTCCAGTGCTCTATGTCAGCCACTCGCTGGATGAGATTCTGCACCTTGCCGATAAAGTGATGGTGCTGGAAGCGGGGTCGGTGAAAGCGTTTGGTAAACTCGAAGACGTCTGGGGAAGCAGCGTGATGAATCCGTGGTTGCCGCAGGAGCAGCAAAGCAGCATTCTGAAAGTGAGCGTGCTGGAGCAGCATCCGCATTACGCCATGACGGCGCTGGCGCTTGGCGACCAGCACCTTTGGGTAAACAGACTGGATAAGCCGCTCCAGTCTGCTGTGCGTATCCGTATTCAGGCAACCGATGTGTCGCTGGTGCTGCAACCCTCCAGCAATACCAGTATTCGTAATACCCTGCGGGCGAAAGTGGTGCAAAACTACGATCTCGACGGGCAGGTGGAGGTTCAGTTGGATGTAGGCGGAAGGACACTGTGGGCGCGAATCAGCCCGTGGGCCAGGGATGAGCTGAGTATCAAACCTGGCCTGTGGCTCTATGCGCAAATTAAGAGTGTATCGATCACTGCCTGATTACAGCAGATGGCTATAGATAAAGCTGGCGATACTGTCGGTAGTGTTATCGCCAATCACAACGTTGGCGCGGGCTTTGACCGCGTCATCGGCATTTCCCATCGCGACCCCAAGGCCCGCCGCTTCCAGCATGCTGATGTCATTGTAGTTGTCACCAAACGCCACGACATCTTTCATCGACAAGCCTTGTGCGCTAACCCATTCGCTCAGGCGTTTGCCTTTGCTGTTGCCGGACCGTGCGATATCGACCTGGTCATGCCATGACCACTCGCACTCCAGCCCCAGCGTCTGCTCGACGGTGTTAGCAAACTGCCTGAGCTTATCAGTGTCTTCGTCGGTCAGGGCAAATTTCCAGATAGCGTCGACTTCACTGGCAGCAGCACGCAGCGAGTCCACCTGGGTGAAAACCGGCCGCTGTTCCGGCGGCAGTGTTTGTGCCCAGTTATTGGTGCGGATGACATGGCCGGTCGGTTTTTCATAGAGCATGGCATTATCGACATACATCAAACCATGAACGTCGTGGGATTCGAGCATCTCAATCAGTTTAACGGCTTGCGAAACCGGCAACGGATCGGCTGTTAACACTTTTTTTGCCTGATAATCATACAAATAAGTGCCATTACAGCAAATTGCAGGTGTATCGAGCGCCAGTGCCTGATAAAAAGGATGGATGGCAACGTGATGCCGCCCGGTGACAATAATTAACTGATAGCCGGCTGCTTTTGCCCGGGCAAGCGCTTCGAGAGATGAGGGGAGCAGCGTTTTTTTGGGCGTCAGTAAGGTACCGTCTAAATCCAGTGCTAATACACGCGAGGTCATGTCGTTTTCCGTGGTCAATGATGAATTTGGCTTTTTCGGGATGGTACACCGAGTCGCGCCATGGGCAAAATCTGCGCGCGAAATTCAGCATTAACCACGAAAAAAGGCTATCCTGGTAAATTAACGCAGTATCAAGGAAAGGAGTATTCATGAAACAAACCGTTTATACCGCCAGCCCGGAAAGTCAGCAAATTCATGTCTGGCGTTTGAATCCCGAAGGCACCCTGACGCTTGTGCAGGTGGTGGATGTTCCCGGCCAGGTTCAGCCGATGGTCATAAGCCCTGATAAACGTTACCTCTACGTGGGTGTCCGCCCGGAATTTCGCGTTATTGCTTACCGTATTGCGCCGGACGACGGTGCGCTGACTTACACCGCAGAAGCGTCTCTGCCGGGTAGCCCGACACATATCTCTACCGATCACAGTGGTCGTTTCCTGTTCAGCGGTTCCTATAATGCTGGTTGTGTCAGCGTTACCCGTCTCGACGACGGCGTGCCGACCGAAACCCTTGACGTGGTCGAAGGGCTGGAAGGTTGTCATTCCGCCAATATTTCTCCTGACAACCGCACCCTCTGGGTTCCGGCGCTGAAACAAGATCGTATTTGCCTGTTTACGCTGTCCGAAGACGGCAACCTGCAACCGCAAGACCCGGCGGAAGTGACCACCGTTGAAGGTGCAGGCCCGCGCCATATCGCCTTCCATCCGAACAAACGCTTTGCCTACTGTGTGAATGAACTGAACAGCTCTGTCGATGTATGGCAGTTGAGCGATGTGCACGGCAAGATTGAATGCGTGCAGACGCTGGATATGATGCCGGCTGACTTTTCTGATACCCGCTGGGCGGCGGATATCCATATTACGCCGGATGGCCGTCACCTGTATGCCTGCGACCGTACCGCCAGCCTGATCACCGTGTTCAGTGTGTCAGAAGATGGCAGCGTGCTGGCTATTGAGGGCTTCCAGCCGACAGAAACACAGCCGCGTGGCTTTAATGTCGATCACAGCGGTAAATTCCTGATTGCGGCAGGGCAGAAATCCCACCATATCGCACTGTACGAAATTACTGGCGAACAGGGGCTGCTGACCGAGAAATCCCGTTATGCGGTAGGCCAGGGGCCGATGTGGGTCGTGGTTAACGCCTTCTGATTTTCAGAGATAAAAAAACCTCGCCGTGGCGAGGTTTTTTCGTTTCAGATGGCTTATTTTTTCGGTTCAGCAACAACCTGGCTGCCTACGCCACGGTTGTTGAATTCCCACATGCGGTTGAAGCGAGGATCGTTCAACTGACGCTGGATATTGCCTTTATCATCCACCGCACCCGTATTACCGGCAAACGCGCGGCCTGAAGCTGCAGCGGCAGCCCACGGCTTCGCCACGTTGAAACCTTCGTTGATCACGCTATCGCGGATCACAACCTGGCCGTTGGTATTGGCATCCAGATCCAGAGAACGGCCCAGCTGCGCCACGCCGTTACCGGTCGCAGTAAAGCGGCTGTTGGTCGCCAGGAAACCAAAATTAACGCTGGACAGGGTTGCCGGCGCGAACACGTAGCCTTCTTGCTGAGTACGGGAGTTCACAACACGGAAATCGGTGTTATCAAACACAACCGCACCGCGGCCTGCAACGATATCCACATCCCCTTCTACATAGCTGTTGGTGACCAGCGTACGGGTCTGGCGATCGTTACGCAGGGTGTTATCAACACCGCTGTTGGTCACGAAGAACGTGTTCTGGCGGCCCAGGATATTGACGTTATTCAGCTGGACTTTGTCGCCATCGCTGCGGAACGCAACCGCCTGGTGGTTACCGGCGTCAACACTATCGCCAAGGCTATTCTGAATGGTCAGATTCTGCAGTTGCAGGCCATTGTTCTGTGACCAGAAAACAGCGGAACACATCACGCCAACGGTGGCGTTGCGGTTGCTCTGGCATTTATCAAACATGTACCACGCAGGTTTACCCGGCATGTATTTGCCTGACGGATTGACCAGTTTACGCCAGGTGGTAGTGTCCATCTCAGAGTCGATAGCCAGACCGATTTTCACGTCCAGCGGTTTTTCGCCGGTACCGTAAATAGTCACGCTGCCCGACGCAGCAGGAACATAGACCGTGCCTTCATAATCACCCGGCATCACGGCAATAAACTGACGATCGCTGGAGTGTTTGTTAATGGCCGCGTCAACCGCTGCCTGAATTGTGTTGTGTGTTACGCCAGGCGTACCCGCCGGGCCAACCACGAAGTTTGCCTGCGCCGGAAGACGGATAGCATAAGGCTTCCACGCGGCTGCGTTCGGCGTCAGGGAGGAGAAGTAGTTATCCGCAACGAAGTTTTTCGCTTCGCCCGCCGTCAGAACAGGACGTGATGCCGTACCTGGCGCAGTTTGTTGAGAAGGCAGTTGATCCGGCGGCGTTGAGCTACAGGCGGTCAGTGTCACGCCAAAAGCCAGTGCCAGCGTCAGACGAGAAACCGAGAATGTGTTCAAGGGGTGCTCCAGCTGTGCAAGTTTAAATGATTTCGTCAGAAGCCTGCTTTTTTATACTAAGTTGAGCGAAACGGGAAGCCGATTGTGCAAATCGGCCTCAAATGAATGGTTTTTTAGCTAAAAAGGGCGGTGATGGAGGCGCTGGCGATAGAGTGAAAATGTACATTAAAGCCGACCACCGCACCGCTGGCGTCGGCATCCACATCAATTGCCGGCACATCCAACGCATAAACGGTGAAAATATAGCGGTGGGTTTCCCCTTTCGGCGGCGCCGCGCCGCCATAACCGGCTTTGCCAAAGTCAGTTCGTGTCTGAATAGCCCCATCCGGCAGTGCGCTTATTCCGGAACCGGCGCCTTGCTGCAAGACGCGGGTATCGGCAGGTAAGTTCGCAACGACCCAGTGCCACCAGCCTGAACCCGTTGGAGCATCCGGGTCGTAGCAGGTAACGACAAAGCTTTTGGTTGCGGCCGGAACATCATCCCAGGCCAGATGCGGCGAAATATTGTCGCCGTCGTAGCCCATGCCGTTAAAAACGTGGCGGTGGGGCAATTTGCCCCCGTCCTGTAAATCATGACTGATAAGCTTCATTCCACCCCCTGTCAGCGATGCAACAATTTGACCAATTCCTGTGCGGCGGCAGCCGACGACGCCGGGTTTTGCCCGGTCACGAGGTGACCGTCGGTTATGGCATATACCCCCCAGTCATCGCCGCGCTCATACAAGCCTCCGGCCTGTTTTAATGCATCTTCAACCAGGAATGGCACCACCTGCGTCAGGCCGACGGCTTCTTCTTCGCTATTACTAAAACCTGTCACGCGTTTGCCCTGTACCAGTGGGCTGCCATCTGGCTTATGGGCATGGCGCAGCACACCCGGCGCATGGCATACGGCTCCTACCGGCTTGCCTTCGGCCCAGTATTTTTCGATAAGTGCGATAGAAACAGGATGTTCTGCCAGATCCCACAGTGGGCCGTGACCGCCGGGGTAAAACAGCGCGTCATAATCGCCGGCGGCGATATCACTCAGTTTTTGTGTGTTCGCCAGGGCGAGCTGTGCGGCTTCGTCTTTACGAAAGCGCCCGGTGTCCTGGGTTTGGGCATCGGGCGCTTCGCTTTTCGGATCCAGCGGCGGCTGTCCGCCAGCGGGTGTTGCGAGCACAACATCCAGTCCTGCATCGCGAAAAACATAATAGGGTGCGGCAAATTCTTCCAGCCAAAAACCGGTCTTTTGCCCGGTGTCGCCGAGGGTATCATGCGAGGTCAGTACCATTAAAATCGCCATTCTTCCTCCTGATTCCGGGATGAGTTAACCCCCAAAAGTGTAGCATCCCGTGATCAGGTGGGCGTTAAATCAGACAATGAACATCTCGTCCATGGCGATGGCGGCATTCACTGCCTGGGTTAAGCGCGTCAGTTGTTGAGCGCTAATTGTGTAAGGCGGCATCAGGTAAATGAGGCGGCCAAACGGGCGGATCCAAACCCCCTGGCCGACAAAGAAACGTTGCAGCGCCGCCATATTCACGGGATGTTTGGTCTCCACCACGCCGATTGCTCCCAGTATGCGAACATCGGCCACGTTGGCACTCTTGCTTGCGACAGAAAGTTCTTCGCGAAGCTGGCGTTCAATTGTGGCCACCTGAGATTGCCATTCGCCGCTTTCCAGCAGACCCAGGCTGGCCGTTGCGACCGCGCAGGCTAACGGATTACCCATAAACGTCGGGCCATGCATAAAGCAGCCCGCTTCGCCGTTGCTGATGGTCCCGGCTATATGGCGTGTTGTAAGCGTGGCGGAAAGCGTCATCGTGCCGCCGGTTAATGCCTTGCCAAGACAGAGAATGTCCGGGGCGATCCCGGCGTGCTCGCAGGCGAACAGCTTGCCGGTGCGACCAAAGCCGGTAGCGATCTCATCGGCAATCAGCAATATTCCTTCCCGGTCACACATTTTACGGATGCGCCAAAGCCACTGCGGATGGTACATGCGCATACCCCCTGCGCCCTGGACGATGGGTTCAAGGATAACTGCGGCAATCTCATGGCGATGCGCGGCCATCAGCCGGGCAAATCCCACCATATCACGCTCGTCCCATTCTCCCTCGAAACGGCTTTGTGGCGCCGGGGCGAAGAGGTTTTGCGGCAGGTAGCCCTGCCACAGGCTATGCATAGAATTATCCGGATCGCATACGGACATCGCGCCAAATGTGTCGCCGTGATAGCCGTTACGGAAGGTGAGAAACCGCTGCCTGGGTTCGCCTTTCGCCTGCCAGTATTGCAGGGCCATTTTCATCGCCACTTCTACCGCCACCGAGCCTGAGTCAGCGAGGAAAACGCACTCCAGATTCTCCGGTGTCATCGCCACCAGTTTACGGCACAGAGTTATGGCCGGTTCGTGGGTGATGCCGCCAAACATCACATGTGACATGAGGTCAATTTGCGCTTTCATCGCCGTGTTGAGCGTCGGGTGATTGTAGCCGTGAATGGCGGCCCACCAGGAGGACATCCCGTCTATCAGCCGCTCGCCACTGGCCAGCGTCAGTTCGCAGCCTTGTGCGGATTGCACCGGATAAACCGGCAGCGGGGAGGTCATGGAAGTGTACGGGTGCCAGATATGGCGCTGGTCAAAGGCAAGATCGTCCGTTGTCATAATCGACTTGTAAACCAAAATAAAAACATTTAGGTTTACAAGTATAACCCGAATCGAGATTTAACAACACCCTTTGGAGAAGCCCAATGGCTCACCAGACTCGCTGGACAATGTCGCAAGTCACCGCACTGTTTGAAAAACCTCTGCTGGAGCTGCTTTTTGAAGCGCAGCAGGTTCACCGCCAGCATTTTGATCCCCGCCAGGTGCAGGTCAGTACGCTGCTCTCTATCAAGACCGGGGCCTGCCCGGAAGACTGCAAATACTGCCCGCAAAGCGCCCGCTACAAAACCGGGCTGGATGCGGAAAGATTGATGGAGGTAGAGCAGGTACTGGAGTCTGCCCGTAAGGCGAAAAATGCCGGTTCAACGCGCTTTTGTATGGGCGCTGCCTGGAAGAACCCGAACGATCGCGATATGCCGTACCTGGAACAGATGGTTGAAGGGGTCAAGGCGATGGGTCTGGAAGCCTGTATGACGCTCGGTACACTCACTGACAGTCAGGCGCAGCGTCTGGCGCATGCCGGGCTGGATTACTACAACCACAACCTGGACACGTCGCCGGAATTTTACGGCAATATCATCACCACGCGTACCTACCAGGAGCGCCTGGATACGCTTGATAAAGTGCGTGAGGCCGGAATCAAGGTCTGTTCTGGCGGGATTGTGGGGTTGGGTGAAACGGTGACCGATCGCGCCGGGTTACTGCTGCAACTGGCCAACTTACCCACACCGCCGGAAAGCGTGCCCATCAACATGCTGGTGAAAGTGAAAGGCACGCCGCTTGCGGATAATGAAGACGTCGATGCGTTTGATTTTATTCGCACTATTGCCGTTGCGCGTATCATGATGCCCACCTCGCATGTGCGTCTGTCTGCGGGGCGCGAGCAGATGAACGAACAGACTCAGGCCATGTGCTTTATGGCCGGGGCAAACTCTATTTTCTACGGCTGCAAACTGCTGACCACGCCGAACCCGGAAGAGGACAAAGATCTGCAACTGTTCCGTAAGCTGGGGCTAAATCCACAGCAGACCGGGGTGCTCAACGGCGACAAAGCGCAGCAGGAGCAACTGGAACAGCAGCTCCTGCATGCGGATACCGAACAGTATTACAACGCGGCTGCGCTATGAGCTGGCAACAGCGTATTGATGAGGGGTTAGCCGCCCGCAGGCAGGCCGATGCGTTGCGTACACGCCAGTGCGTGGAACATGGCGCCGGACGCTGGCTGATTCGCGACGGGCAGCGTTATCGCAACTTCTCCAGTAACGATTACCTGGGCTTAAGCCAGCATCCTGCGATTGTTCGCGCCTGGCAGCAAGGGGCGGAAAAATACGGTGCAGGAAGCGGCGGCTCTGGCCACGTGAGCGGTTACACGCTGGCACACCAGCAGCTTGAGGAGGCGCTTGCCGACTGGCTGGGGTATCCTCGCGCGCTGCTGTTTATCTCAGGATTTGCCGCCAATCAGGCGGTGATTGCTGCGCTCAGTAAGAAAGAGGACCGTATTGTTGCCGACAGGCTAAGCCATGCCTCGTTGCTGGATGCGGCAAATTCAAGCCCGGCGGAGTTGCGCCGCTTTGTCCATAACGACACCGCGCATCTCGCGGCTTTGCTGGCAAAACCGATCAATGGCGAACAACTGGTCGTCACCGAAGGGGTGTTCAGTATGGATGGCGACAGTGCGCCGCTGGCTGACATCGCCTGCGCGACCCGGCAGGCAAATGGCTGGCTGATGGTCGACGATGCGCATGGCATCGGTGTTTGCGGTGCCGAGGGTCGCGGTAGCTGTCATGTTCAGCAGATCACGCCGGATATCCTGATTGTCACATTCGGCAAAGGGATCGGTGTGAGTGGCGCGGCGGTACTGTGCAGCGCCTCGCTGGCCGATTATCTGACACAGTTCGCCCGCCATCTGATTTACAGCACCAATATGCCGCCCGCCCAGGCCACGGCCATAAGCGCTTCACTTGCTGTTATTCGCTCCGAAGAGGGGGCACAACGGCGCCTCAAACTGAATGCGCTGATAGCGCAATTCCGCGCGGGTGCGCAGGCGCAAAACCTACAGGTGACAACATCTGACAGCGCCATTCAGCCGCTGATCGTGGGCGAAAACAGCCGCACCTTACACCTTGCCGCGCAGTTGCGGGCGCACGGCTGTTGGGTGACCGCGATTCGCCCGCCAACCGTCCCACCAGGCACTGCCCGGTTGCGCATAACGCTCACTGCCGCCCACGAGCCGGAAGATATTGAGCAGTTACTGGAGATATTGCATGCCGCGTGTTGATAAACAAGCCATCGCCGATACCTTTGGCCGCGCTGCCCGTAGTTACGACCAACACAACGGATTACAGCAACAAAGCGCAGAAATACTGCTTTCCCGTCTCCATTCAGTCCCTGTAGATCAGGTGCTGGATGCCGGATGTGGGCCAGGGTTGCTCAGTCGCTACTGGCGGATGCAGGGGGCAAGGGTGACGGCGCTGGATATCTCTTCGCCCATGCTGGAGGAGGCCCGACGCAGGCAGGCGGCAGAACGGTATGTGCTGGCGGATATCGAAGACATGCCTTTTAGCGACGCAGAATTTTGTCTTGCCTGGAGTAACCTGGCGGTGCAGTGGTGCGATGACGTACGTCAGGCGCTGGCAGAGTTATACCGCGTGGTGCGCCCTGGCGGACACATTGCCTTTACCACCCTGGTGAGCGGCTCGTTGCCTGAACTCAATCAGGCGTGGCGCGCAATTGATGACAAGCCGCATGCCAATCGCTTTCTGTCCGCTACGCAAATCCACGACGCTTTATCCGGCTGGCAGTATCAGGCGGGCATTGAGCCCGTCACGCTCTGTTTTGCCGGCGCGCTCGAGGCCATGCGATCGCTAAAAGGGACTGGAGCAACCCATCTGCATGCCGGGCGCAGGCAGGGGCTCACGCGGGGAGGACTGCAATGCTTACAGCTGGCCTGGCCGCAACAGAAGGGGACATTCCCACTGACCTATCAACTTTTCTGGGGAGTCATAACACGTGACTGAACGTTATTTTGTTACCGGCACGGATACCGAGGTCGGTAAAACAGTGGCGAGCTGCGCGCTCTTGCAGGCGGCAAACCTTCGGGGATGGCGAAGTACCGGTTACAAACCGGTGGCCTCGGGCAGCGAAATGACCGCACAGGGGTTACGCAACAGTGACGCTTTGGCCTTACAACACAACAGCAGCGTCATGCTCGATTATTCTCAGGTCAATCCCTGGACCTTTGCGGAGCCGACATCACCGCACATTGTCAGTGCGGAGTCCGACACGCCCATTACGCTCGAAGGGATCTCTGCCGGACTGCGGGCGCTGGAAACTCAGGCCGACTGGATACTGACAGAAGGTGCGGGAGGGTGGTTTACGCCGCTTTCAGAGACATTCACTTTCGCCGACTGGGTCGTCGCAGAGCAATTACCAGTGATTCTGGTGGTGGGCGTTAAGCTTGGGTGTATTAATCATGCGATGTTGACCGCACAGGCGATAGCGCAGGCGGGGTTGCGCTTTGCAGGCTGGATTGCCAATGATGTTCAGCCGCCAGGCAAACGGCATACCGAGTATCTTGCGACGCTACGGCGCGTGTTAAAGGCACCCCTGATCGGGGAAATTCCCTGGCTTGCCCACGCGCCGTTCGCTACACAAAACGGTCATTATCTCGATCTCAACGTGCTGAATCAGGCAACATCCAGTGTGACAGAAGCTGGTCATCCAGTTGTCTGACATCCCCTTCGGCAACGTTGCGACCACGATGCAACAGGCAGAAACGGTCGGCAACCCGGCGGATAAACGACAGATGTTGTTCGGCCAGCAGGATAGTCATACCGAAATCCTGGTTGAGCCGGACAAGTAAATTGCCGAGTTTATGGATAAATGCCTGTCCAAGCCCGCGCGTGGGTTCGTCCAGAATCAGCAGCCGCGGGCGATTGACGAGGGCGCGAGCCATCGCCAGTTGATGCTGATTATCCTCAGACAGCCCTGCGCCTTTCACCTGACGTAGCCCATACAAGTCGGGGAACAGGTCATAGACCTCCCGATTGACGGTACTGCGGGGCTCTCCACAGGCGAGCATAGCGATATGCAGATTTTCCTCGACGGTCATTTGCGAAAATATTCGCCTGTCCTGAGGAACATAGCCTATACCCATTGCGCTGCGATGCTCCGCCTGCAAGTTGAGTAGATCCCTGGGGGGCCCTCCTGCCTCTTGCCAGACCATGCTACCGCTCTCAACGGGCAGATAACCGGTAATGCAATTTATAAGCGTCGTTTTGCCCATCCCTGGAAGGCCGATAACAGAGGTGCATACGCCGGGGGCGAGGTCGAGGTCGACATTCCATAGCGTATGTTGATTGCCGTAATACTGATTAACTGCACGTAAGCTCAACACGGTTCGCTCCTTATCTCTGATCGGGTGACAGAGAGGTTGTTATTCAGTTCAGTGCAAAAGGCTTGCCAGAACATGAAAACAAGCTTTTTTTCGGAACCCGCCGATCAATGAGAGAGTTAAAGCGCGTTTTGCGCCTGGCAGACGAAAATATATGCTCTTTGACAGTGCCGGGGCTGGCAGGAAATGGTGCATTTGATCGATGAAATGTGAGCATGATCGCACGATAATTCGCCGTTTCGTTAGCAGATATTCTGCAAAAAAAAGCGAGAAAAAATTTTTACTGCCCTCAAAGAGACCCGGAAGCCGTTTCAGGCGACTGGCGAGGCATATGGGCTGGAAGCAGTTATCCACTATTCCTGTGGATAACCTTGTGCATTAGAGTTAGAAAAAGTGCGAGAAGCGAGTAAACACGCGGCTTGCGCCTGAATTGCTGCGAAAGGCGTCTTTTGGAATATTTCTTTATTTTTTAATTAGTTAAATAAAAGCAATCCTTGTAAGAAATCTGTCACCCACTGCCATAAAACTTTCATTGCTAAGCTTGACAAGTGTTAAAAAAGGAAATGTTCTGGGGATAACCCGCTTTTGCTGGTGTTTTGTACCGTCAGGAGTGATTTTCGAGGTGTGCTCCTCGTACTCTGGCTGTGAGTAGAAGATATTCCTGATTGCGCTACTGTTTTTACATCCAGTATTTTTTATTGGCAAATCTCGCTGTGGTGAGTAAAATTACTTTCCTGCCCGCTCATTCCTTCATCAGGTAGCCGTCCATGAGTAAACCATTCAAACTGAATTCCGCTTTTCGTCCCTCCGGCGATCAGCCAGAAGCAATTCGTCGCCTGGAAGAGGGTCTCGAAGACGGTCTGGCTCATCAGACTTTGCTGGGCGTGACCGGTTCAGGGAAGACGTTCACCGTGGCGAATGTGATTGCGGATCTACAGCGCCCGACGATGGTGCTGGCGCCGAACAAAACCCTTGCCGCACAGCTCTATGGCGAAATGAAAGAGTTCTTCCCGGAAAATGCCGTGGAATATTTCGTCTCCTATTACGACTACTATCAGCCGGAAGCTTATGTACCGAGTTCGGACACGTTTATTGAAAAGGACGCGTCGGTAAACGAACACATCGAGCAGATGCGTCTGTCGGCAACCAAGGCGCTGCTGGAACGTCGGGATGTCATTGTGGTGGCATCGGTCTCCGCGATTTACGGTCTGGGTGATCCGGATCTCTACCTGAAGATGATGTTGCATCTGACAAAAGGAATGATCATCGATCAGCGTTCCATACTGCGTCGTCTGGCAGAGTTGCAGTACACCCGCAATGACCAGGCGTTTCAGCGCGGCACCTTTCGCGTGCGAGGCGAGGTGATCGATATCTTCCCGGCGGAATCGGACGATATCGCCCTGCGCGTTGAGCTGTTTGATGAGGAAGTGGAGCGGCTGTCGCTGTTTGACCCGCTGACCGGGCACGTTGAGTCGACCATCCAGCGCTTTACCGTCTACCCCAAAACCCACTACGTCACGCCACGCGAGCGCATCATTCAGGCGATGGAGGAGATCAAAGACGAGCTGGTCGAACGCCGCAAGGTGCTACTGGAGAATAATAAGCTGCTCGAAGAGCAGCGGCTGACCCAGCGTACCCAGTTTGATCTGGAAATGATGAACGAGCTGGGATACTGCTCCGGCATCGAAAACTACTCGCGTTACCTTTCCGGGCGTGGGCCGGGCGAGCCGCCGCCGACGCTGTTTGATTATCTTCCGGCGGATGGCCTGCTGGTTATTGATGAATCCCACGTCACCATTCCGCAAATTGGCGGTATGTTCCGTGGCGACCGCGCGCGTAAAGAGACGCTGGTGGAGTATGGCTTCCGTCTGCCGTCGGCGCTCGATAACCGTCCACTGAAATTCGAAGAGTTCGAGGCGCTGGCACCGCAAACCATTTACGTGTCGGCGACGCCGGGCAATTATGAGCTCGAAAAATCCGGTGGTGAGGTGATAGACCAGGTTGTCCGTCCGACCGGGTTGCTCGACCCGATTATCGAAGTGCGACCGGTGGCAACCCAGGTGGATGATCTGCTCTCCGAGATCCGCAAACGTGCTGCCATTAATGAGCGCGTACTGGTCACGACACTGACCAAACGTATGGCGGAGGATTTAACCGAATATCTGGAAGAACACGGTGAACGTGTGCGTTATCTGCACTCAGATATCGATACGGTTGAACGTATGGAGATTATCCGCGACCTACGCCTTGGCGAGTTCGATGTGCTGGTGGGCATTAACCTGCTGCGTGAGGGGCTGGATATGCCAGAAGTGTCGCTGGTGGCGATTCTGGATGCGGATAAAGAAGGTTTCCTGCGTTCCGAGCGTTCGCTGATCCAGACCATTGGTCGTGCAGCGCGTAACGTCAACGGTAAGGCCATTCTCTACGGCGACAAAATTACTCCGTCCATGGCGAAGGCGATGGGGGAAACCGAGCGTCGTCGCGAGAAACAGCAGCAGTACAACGAAGAACACGGCATCACTCCGCAGGGTTTGAACAAGAAAGTGGTGGATATTCTGAGCCTCGGCGAGAATCTGGCTAAAACCAAAGGCAAAGGTCGCGGTAAATCGCGCACTCCTGCTCAGGTGGAAGCCGCCGAACTGGCGTTAACCCCGAAAGCGCTGCAGCAGAAAATTCACGAGCTGGAAGGGCAGATGATGCAGCATGCGCAGAATCTCGAATTCGAAGAGGCGGCGAAATGCCGCGATCAGCTGCATCAATTGCGCGAATTGTTTATTGCCGCCTCGTAACAAGATGCCGGTCACGAAATTCACCTGTGCATCTTAATGTTTGCTTAATGAAAGCCGATTACTCTCCTGTGAAAAATCAGGAGAGTATCTATGCAAAAAGAAAATCTGGCTCAGTATCTGGCTGTGGCGCTGTCCCTCGCCATCATCATCGGCTTTACCCATCTCTGGATGCTCTCTTACTGAGATTCCCTTAACGCGCAATCGAGTTGAGTTTCACCCATGCGCGCACACCCGGACCAGGTTGACGGTTATGCAAGAAGAATTGCGCGTCATGGAGTTGGGCGATTCGTGAAACGATACTCAATCCAAGCCCCGATCCGCCATAGCGACTATCCATTCGCACAAAAGCCTTACTCAACTCTCCGCTACGGGATTCATCCACGCCTGAACCCTCATCTTCCACCGACAGAACCGGCGTTGCGCCGCCGACAAGGCTCACGGTAATGGTGGTGCCTGCCGGGCTGTACCGATGGGCGTTTTCCACCAGATTGCGCAGCAGAACCTGCAATAGCGTGGCATCACCCGCCACCGCGATATCTTCTGTCATTTCCGGCAACTGTAAACGCTGCTGTCGGGTTTGCAGCATTCTCTCCAGTTCACCGTGGACCGGCATGACCACATCTTCCAGCAGCATCACCTGCTGATAGCTTCCCGCAGAAAAAGATTGCCCGACCCTGGCGAGCTGCAGCAACTGGGCAATATTTTCCGTCATCTGGTCCAGACGCTGGAGCAGCGGAGCGAC
>NZ_JBCIVJ010000043.1:0-18201 GCF_039409775.1 Phytobacter palmae
TTCTCCTGACTGTACCCGCTGGCGAAGGATCTCAGCCAGTTGCGTAACGCCAGGCAGTAACCGGCTTTTGTAGATAACAAACAGCGTCGTCGGGGGAAGCAGGCTGATGGCACGTCCTTGCCAGGGCGAAGAAAACAGGACCACGCCACCTGTTTCACACAGACCGTATTCGGCGAAGACCACGCCAATGTTGGCCTCAGCGGCTTTGCGCAGGTTGTCTTCTCTTCCCGGCGAGGCCCAGCAATTCATCGGGAATGACTTCTGCAGGTGCGCTGTGATGCCCGTTTTCGCCAGTCGGGCGTCGCCGCTAATCAGTAACGGGCCGCCGCCATACTGCTTACAGAGACCTTCGGCGACCTGCGAGAGGGTGGCAAGAGGGGCCCGTTCGCAGTGGACCTGCATCATCTGTGAGGCAAATTCCATGAAACTGTCGCAAGGCTGCTCTTCTGTTTTTTCGGCATAACGGCTTCTCAGCGGCGCAGAGTGGGTAACGGGTAATGGATGAGGGATTTGCCGTGGCTCGCGGCCGAGCTGGCGGGCAATCTGTTGCAAGAAGGCATCGCGGTTTTCCATCAGGAATCCTCCCCGTTTTTACGCTGCTTTTGATGCGCTTTGAACCAACTGCGAAAACTCTCCCCATCCGCCTGTGGCAGATCCCGTGTTTGCGTCCACTTGCGGATAGCGGCGATGCTAAAGGGCATCTTCCCGTTACGAATCATCAACTGTGCCGCGCGTGCGCCCGCCACCATACCAACCTTCCATAAGGCGTGGTGGCGGTTAGCGTAATTGAACAGATGCACTGTGTGACGTTCCATCGCGGGCGTCATGCCACTTTCAGCAAGCGTTCGGCGGTGCTCAAGAATTAATGAAGACAGGGGAATACGAACCGGACAGACATCATCACAGGCAGTGCATAATGAACAGGCATAGGGCAGGTTTTTGAAATCCTCATAGCCGCCGAGCAGCGGTGAGAGCACCGCGCCAACAGGGCCAGGATAAATTGAACCGTAGCCGTGCCCGCCGATATGACGGTAGGCAGGGCAGGTATTCATACAGGCACCGCAACGTATACAGCGCAAGATATCCTGAAAAGGAGACCCCAGCACGCGCGAACGGCCATTATCGACAATCACCAGATGGAGTTCCTCAGGCCCGTCGCTTTCCGACGAGCCACCGGGACCCGTAAGCCAGGTATTGTATCCGGTCAGGCGGGCACCCACGGCGCTGCGAGCCAGCATGGTCAGGATGATGTCCAGCTCTGCAAATGAGGGAACCACGCGCTCCATGCCCATCACGGCAATATGTGTTCGCGGCACGGTGGTACAGAGGCGGGCATTACCCTCGTTGCTCACCAGGCTGAGCGTCCCGGTTTCCGCTACCGCAAAATTACATCCGGTAATGCCGATATCGGCAGTGAGGAAATCTTCGCGGATCTTTTGTCGAATAAAGCGCGTCATCGCTTCCGGGGTTTCGGCGCCGTCGTAGCCCAGTTTCTCCCGCAAGATACGCTGAATTTGATGGCGATCTTTATGGATGGCAGGGACAACCACATGCGATGGGGCGTCTTTGGCCAGTTGCAGAATATACTCGCCCAGATCGGTTTCAACGACCTCAATCCCTGCCGTCTCCAGCGCGGCATTCATTCCGATCTCTTCGGTTACCATCGATTTCGATTTAACGATTTTGCGGGCATGTTTCTGCTGCGCAATCTGCAAAATGTAGCGGGTGGCATCTTCCCGCGTGTTGGCGAAGAATACCTTGCCGCCATTCGCGGTGACTTTTTCACTTAGCTGATAGAGATAAGCATCCAGATTCTCAAGAACATGGGCGCGAATATCTGCGGCACGGGAACGCCAGTCTGGCCAGTTTTCAAGTTCGTCGATCATTTTCTGGCGATTAATGCCAATGCGATCCTGCGCGTTTGCGACAGCACGGCGCATCACCGGATCGTCGATTTGCTGCTGTACCCGATCGTAAAACGGAAGGTTACTGGTTTTAAGAAACATATCGCTTCCTTAGCGGCTCATCAGCACATCGGCGATGTGGAGCACACGGACGTGGTGGCCTTCGCGCTGTAAGCGACCGCCAATATTAATAAGGCAACTGGCATCTGCGCCAATCAGATAATCCGGTCTGGCCTCCATAAGATGCGCAACCTTTTCCTTCACCATCTCTCCGGAAATCCCGGCCATTTTGACCGAGAAAGTGCCGCCAAAACCGCAACAGGTCTCCTGGGCGCTAAACGGGATGATTTCCAGTTCACGAACTTCACGTAACAGAGCCAGAGGTTCATCGCGAACACCAAGTTTGCGAAACAGACTGCACGAAGGGTGATAAACAGCCCGCCCCGGCAGGCGTGCCCCGACGTCCGTCACGCCAAGCTGGTTAACGATAAAAGAGGTCAGATCAACCATTCGACTGGCGATTCTTGCCGCGCGCATTGCCCATTCTGGTTCATCGCTTAGCCAGTCCTGATAGTGGCGAATTGCGTTCATACACGACCCGGCGGGAGAGATAATCGGATCGTCATTGATCTCAAGAGCGGTAATCTGCGCTTTCATGCCTGGCAACGCATCGGTAATGTAGCCGCTATTGATTGCCGGTTGACCACAACAACCCTGATGTTCAGGAAACTGGACATAACACCCCAGTTGCTCAAGTAGCAGGACACTATTTCGCGCCATTCGTGATTTAAACGCGTCTCCAATGCAGGTCACAAAGAAATTAACGTTCATATTATTTTGCTTCCGGAAAATGTAATGGCCCGCCTCTTTTAAATCAGACTGACCATGATGGTGTTTTTAATCACCTTATTAAATGATGTATCTAGCGAGCCACGCGCAGCCCGCCGGTGACACCACGGCTTAGCACCAGTTGCCAGAGTTGAATATTTCTGGCGCGAAATGCGCCCGCGCAGGCGGTGAGGTAATAGTTGAACATACGATAAAATTTCAGAGAGTAATTCCCGGACAATTCCGGCCAGGCCTTATTGAAGCGACTGTGCCATGCCATCAGGGTCCTATCATAATCAGCGCCGAAGTTATGCAAATCTTCTATGACGAAATAGGGTTCGCTGGCCTCAGCGATTTGTTTTACAGAGGGCAGGCAACCGTTAGGAAATATATATTTATTGATCCAGGCATCAACATTATGTTGGGTTTTATTTGAACCGATGGAATGCAACAGAAAAAGACCATCAGGTTTCAGACAACGATCTACCGCCTTGAAATACGTCGCGTAATTTTTCGGCCCGACATGCTCGAACATACCGACAGAAACGATACGATCATATTGTTTATTCAGATCGCGGTAATCCTGGAGCAGGATGTGAACATCCTTTCCGGCACTGAGGCGCTCGGCGTAAGCTTTTTGCTCTGCTGAAATCGTAATGCCTTCCACACGCACCCCATAATGGTGCGCCGCGTATTCTGCTAAACCACCCCAGCCGCAGCCAATATCCAGCATTGTCATGCCTGGCTTAAGCTGTAGTTTCTCGCAAATCAGGGCCAGCTTGTTTTCCTGGGCGGCAAATAACTCATCGGCCTCTTTCCAGTAGCCGCAGGAGTATTGCATATGGGGATCGAGCATACGGCTAAAGAGGTCATTACCGAGATCGTAATGTACTTCGCCGACTTGCCAGGCGCGTTTGCGTGACTGCGGATTGATAAGACGGGCATACGCGATGCGCAGAAGATCGGTAAATCTGGCGGGGCGCTGTTCATCCAGCCGGGCTCGGAGCAATTTATCAAAAAAGAGGTCGAGCCGTTTGCAGTCCCACCAGCCGTCCATATAACTTTCACCCAGACCGAGCGAACCTTGTTGTAATACCCGTTTAAAAAAACGATTATCGTGCACCCGAATATCCCAGGGTTCAGGCCCATTAATAACAACTCCCGCCTGTGATAGCAGGTCTTGCACAATCCGCAGCCAGTGGTCTGGTTTGCTTATCACATCGACAGTACATTCATTAGCCATCATCTCTCCTTTAACGTGGCGTGTTGCCAGTCAGAAAAAATCCCTGTCACGCCAGTCAATCCGAGCGAAAAGGCTTATCCCTCAGGCAGATGGCTGGTAAATTATTCATGACGGGTGAAACCGATTTATGACCGCTTCATTATTCAGTAAACCCGCCTTGTCTGCGCTGTGCTATCAAGACAAACTTCATCGAATAGAGGCCAGGTGCTTATGTGCTCAAAGTTAGTATTACCGCCGCGTCAGCCTGAGTGCGGCCAGCCTGCACCCGTGTTAATGGAATTACCTCGCGCGGTTTACTTTCGCAGCTACCCTTTGATGGACGATACGGGCGTGGACAGGCATGAGCATCCCTTCGCTGAATTTCTCTATGCGCGCAAGGGCAGTATGCGAGTGGAAATTGAAGGCAAGACGCTGGTGGTGCCTGTTCTTTATGGGGTATGGATCCCGGCGCATGTGCCGCACCGTATTCTTGCCACCAGCGACGTGCTGCTGGAAAGCCTCTATGTTGAAGCCGATTTCGCCACCATAGCTTTCAGTGGCAGCAAAGTGGTAGTGGTCAGTGATTTCGTGCGGGAGTTTATTCATTACGCGACCCGGAATGTGCCGGAACGGTATGACGATGAAGGTGAAGATGGGCAACTTGTGCAGGTGTTGATTTCGTTACTCAGGCGGTTGCCGGATGCCGGTCTCTCAATATCATGGCCGGGCTCACCTTTACTGATAAGAGTCTGCAGCCAGATCCAAAAAACGCCGGGCGAAACGCATAGTATTGAGAAATGGGCCTCTGATAGCGGTATGTCGGTGCGCACTTTTTCACGTCGCTTCAAAAAGGAGACCGGGGTGGCCTTTAGCGAATGGAAAAAACGCGTGCGCCTGCTGGAATCCGTCGTGATGCTAAAAAACAAGCGTAGTGTCACTCAGGTTGCGCTTGATCTGGGCTATTCAAGCCCGGCCGCATTCACCTTTGCTTTTCGCGCTATGTTCGGCGTGCCGCCGACACGGTATTAAATCACTCGCAGAGCAGAGCCATTAAATAAAAAACCCGAAATAAATCGGGGTTTTTATTTTATGATTAACAACTTCCACTGCACGGAAACATATTTCGGTTATTTTGCACTCTGGCCATCAGTAAACTTTATTTATGATCGCGGACCCATCTGTTCATCTGCTCGATTTCAGCTTTCTGCGCTTTTATGATGTCCTGCGCAAGCTTTCTCATTTCGGGGTCTTTTCCGTATTTAAGCTCGGTTTCAGCCATTTCTATCGCACCTTCATGATGCGCGATCATTCCTTTAGCAAACGCTTTATCAGGATCGGGTTCTTTAACGGCAGCCATCATTTTTTCATGCATACCTTGCATGCCAGCCATATATTCCTGTGACGATGCCGATGATCCCATATCAGACATTTTCATGCCTGAGTGTTCGGCCGATATTGCTGGCAGAGATAACATGGCTATGACAAAAAAGGCGTTTTTGATTTTCATAAACTACATCCTTTATGAGATGGAGACCCGGTAATTGTAGCCAAGAGAGATAAAAAGACCCCCTTACGGGGAAAAAGATAGCCACATATTCGGTTAAGGAAAATTACATCTGATAAGTTGTAAGGATTATAGCGAACAACGTCTGTTAACCGCGTGACGAGCTGATGACATCTTTGTCATTTTTATTGCATAAAATCAGTGCTGGCTTGCTGAGTTTACGCTGTCGAGTCCTGGTACTGATAATATGAAACGTGTTGAATGAACATCCGATTCCACGTGGACTTTTCCATGGTGTGCGGTCACGATTGATTTCACAATGGCAAGACCAATACCGCTGCCTTCTCCTTTTCTTTGCCTTGAGGGGTCCACCCGATAAAAGCGGTCAAACAGTCTTGGCAAATGTTCCTCAGGAATGGGTTTTCCCGGATTTTCGATGATGAGGTCAAAATGGCTTTCCTCTTTTCTGATCGAAACGGTTACTGCCTCGCCCTCCGGTGTATAGCGTAATGCATTGGATAGCAGATTGTTGATTGCTCTTCTGAACATCTGCGGATCCCCTTCTATCAGGCAGGGTATACCATTGAACCTCAGCGTTATGTTGCGCTCTTCCGCCCAGGCTTCGAAGAAATCAAAAACTTTAATGACTTCCGTACTCAAATCAAAGATTACCCTGTCAGGAATCAACTGATTATTGTCAGCCTGTGCCAGGAAAAGCATATCGCTGACCATCTTTGTCATCCGGTTATACTCTTCAAGGCTCGAGTAAAGCACATCCTCAAGCTCCTTCTGTGTCCGCTCCTGACTCAGTGCAATTTCGGTTTGCGTCACCAGATTGGTGACAGGGGTTCTGATTTCGTGGGCGATATCCGCAGAGAAATTGGCCTGGCGGGTAAAGACATCCTCAATTTTTTCAATCATATGATTGAATGAGATGACCAGTTGTTCCAGCTCAATGGGAACGCGTGACGGTTCAAGCCTGGCATCAAGATTTTCAGAGGTGATATTTTTGATCGCATTGCTGACGTTACGCAGGGGCAGGTGACCCTGACGAACGGCAATCCGTATAATGAGAATGATCAGCAGGCTGATGACAGCGGCAATGGCAACGAGATTCTTTTTCAGCGCATCGAGATAGTGAAGATGGAAATTGATGGAGAGCCCGATAAGCATGACGTAGTTCTGGTTCTTCCCTTGAAATGCCGTCACCCCGGAGGAGGCAATTATCCTGTAGGTTTCCATTTTCATCTCAGAGGAGGAGTGCATAGGTCGGGCAGGATCTTCCACTGTCCAGAGAAAAACATCCCGCGCGCGGCTATGCTCGCTGAAATCTGTCGTATTCACGGCCGGGCGTAATGCTGCCCCTTGCGCCGAACTGAACAATACCTCGCCCTGGGAATTAAGAAGCAAAACGGCAACGTTGCGGTAACTGGCTATCGATTCCTTAATTTTATTGATCTTTTTCTCATCAGTTTCAGCCGGAGATTGCAATAAACGGTGCATCGTGGCGCTAATTTGCTGCAGATCGCTGACATCCTGTTCGGCAAAATGATTTTCAACGGAATGCAGCATGAACCAGGTAAATGCGATAAAAGCCATTATCGTGGAGAGGCTGATAAAAAAAGTCAGCCTCAGGGCAAGAGAGAATGGACGTCTGGAGGGTTTGTCAGGCATCCGGGACCTCCAGCATGTATCCAACGCCGCGGACCGTCTGGATCAGTTTCAGTTCGTAATCATTGTCTATCTTCGCCCGAAGCCGCTTTACCGCGACGTCAATTGCGTTAGTGTCACTATCAAAATTCATGTCCCAGACCTGGGATGCTATCAGGGAGCGGGGCAACACTTCTCCCTGGTGACGAATGAAAAACTCCAGCAGGCTGAACTCCTTACTGGTTAACAGAATACGGTTTCCTGCCCTGTTGACCTTCCTTGACACAAGATCAAGCGTCAGATCGGCAACCGTAAACTGGCTTGCAGATATCACCGTATTACCACGTCGCAGGAGAGTTCTGACACGCGCCAGAAGTTCGGCGAACGCAAAGGGTTTAACCAGATAGTCATCTGCACCAAGCTCAAGCCCTTTGACCCGATGCTCAATAGTACCGAGGGCCGAGAGTAATAACACCGGCATTCCCTTACCCGCAGTACGAAGCATGCGTATGATATCCCAGCCATTCACATCGGGGAGCATGATATCCAGTATCAGCAAATCATATTCTGCCGTCATGGCGAGATGATATCCGGTCAGACCATTGTCGGCGTGATCGACCACGAATCCGGCCTCGGTAAGTCCTTTGCTGAGGTACTCACCTGTTTTGATTTCATCTTCAACGATCAGTATTTTCATCTTATCCCCTGTAAGCCTTTCCCTGCCATTCTAGTGAGCGTAAGTCTGTTATCAACGGCTTAAAGTAAAAATGACAACATTGTCATTATCCTGTCACCCGTCAAACAGAGTGCTGTCGTTACAGTAGCTTCATTCTTTTTGCGTATATCGCTTGAACCATTTACCAGGGGTGCCTGGGCGAGAAACGACATGCTCAAATTAAAACTACTTAGCATCAGCACAATATTGATTCTGGCAGGTTGCGTCTCACTGGCACCTGAGTATCAGCGCCCGGCAGCGCCGGTACCACAACAATTTTCCCTTTCCCGCAACAACCTGACGCCCGCGATGAACGGCTATCAGGACGCCGGATGGCGTAACTTTTTTGTCGACCCCCAGGTTACCCGCTTGATCGCGGAGGCACTGAATAATAATCGTGATTTGAAAATGGCCACTCTGAAGGTTGAAGAGGCCCGGGCGCAATATAACGTGACGAATGCGGACCGTTATCCACAACTGAATGCATCGTCAGATATCACTTATAACGGTGGTCTGAAAAGTGACAAACCGACAACTCAGCAGTACGACGCTGGCGTGGATCTCAACTATGAACTCGATTTTTTCGGCAAACTCAGGAATATGAGCGAGTCTGACAGACAGAACTATTTTGCCAGCGAAGAAGCTCGTCGTGCCGTACATATTCTGCTTGTGTCTAACGTTTCACAGAGTTATTTCAGCCAGCAACTTGCTTATGAGCAACTTCGTATCGCACGGGAAACGCTGAAAAATTATGAACAGTCCTGGGCTTTCGTTGAGCAACAACTGGTAACCGGGAGTACGAATGTTCTGGCGCTTGAACAGGCGCGGGGGCAAATTGAAAGCACCCGCGCAGAGATTGCAAAAAGAGAAGGCGATCTGGCAAAGGCAAATAATGCACTGCAACTTGTTCTGGGAACTTATCGGGCGCTTGCGTCAGAAAAAGGGATGAAAGACAATGCTATCAAGCCAGTAAAACTGCCCGCGAACCTCTCATCACAAATCCTGCTTCAGCGCCCTGATATTATGGAGGCGGAATATCAACTGAAAGCGGCTGATGCCAATATTGGCGCTGCACGTGCGGCCTTTTTCCCGTCCATTAGCCTGACAAGTGGTCTATCTGCAAGCAGTACGGAGTTGTCCAGTCTCTTCACCTCTGCCGGCGGGATGTGGAATTTTATCCCTAAAATTGAAATCCCCATATTTAATGCTGGCAGGAACAAAGCCAATCTGAAGCTGGCTGAAATTCGCCAGCAACAGGCAGTTGTCAATTACGAACAAAAAATTCAGGCAGCCTTTAAGGACGTTGCCGATACGCTCGCGCTGCGAGAGAGCATCAGCCAGCAACTTGCCTCTCAGCAGCGTTATCTTGCCTCGTTACAAATAACCCTCCAGCGTGCCAGAGGGTTATATTCCAGTGGTGCCGTTAGTTACATAGAAGTGCTTGATGCAGAACGCTCACTGTTCGCAACGCAGCAAGCCATTCTCGACCTTATCTATTCCCGACAGGTCAATGAAATTAATCTCTTCACCGCACTGGGTGGCGGGTGGGTAGAGTAAATTTATTCAATCAAACAGGAAATTTAAAAATGCGTAACTCACTTAAAGCAATTTTATTTGGTGCACTCTCCGTACTCTTTT
The DNA here is from genome assembly GCF_039409775.1 of Phytobacter palmae. Taxonomy (NCBI): domain Bacteria; kingdom Pseudomonadati; phylum Pseudomonadota; class Gammaproteobacteria; order Enterobacterales; family Enterobacteriaceae; genus Phytobacter; species Phytobacter palmae. The sequence continues at coordinate 9,462 of NZ_JBCIVJ010000043.1, forward strand.
CTGCAGGCATTCATGCTGAGGAACATCAGCACGGCGAAATGAATACTGCCGGGGACGCCGTGCCACAACAAATTATCAAGGGGACAGGTATTATAAAAGACATTGACCTTAACAGTAAAAAAATAACCATTTCCCATGAAGCTATCCCTGCCATCGGCTGGCCAGCAATGACCATGCGCTTCACCTTCCTTAATGCTGACGAAAGTATTACTGCGCTGAAAACTGGCAGTCACGTTGATTTTACTTTTGTTCAGCAAGGAAATATCTCTTTGCTCAAAAGCATTAAAGAGACCCAATCCTGATCGACAGTCAGGAGAGAATGCTTCATGTGTGTCTGAATATTCATAAGGCCATCTCTATGCATTAACAATCAGATGCATATGCCAGGGGTTTGATTTTTTAGCGGGAAATTGTATGGCTTCTTCAAAGATAAAAAATGCTGCAATGATTATCAGCAGTCTCATAGCAGGAGGGCTGATATCTGTTACTGCTTATCATTATCTAAGCTCATCTGAAAAAATAATGAAAAGCGAGAAAACAGAAAAGACGGCATCGGAGCGAAGGGTTCTTTTCTGGTATGACCCAATGAAACCAGATACCAAATTTGATAAACCCGGTAAATCACCCTTTATGGATATGGATCTGATTCCCAAATATGCTGATGAAAACGGCGAGAAAAGCAGTGATGGTATTCGTATTGATCCAACCCAGGTCCAGAACCTTGGATTAAAAACGCAAAAAGTCACCCGCGGAACGCTGAATTATTCCCAGACAATCCCAGCCAACGTGAGTTATAACGAATATCAGTTTGTCATTGTGCAAGCGCGTTCTGACGGCTTCGTTGAAAAAGTGTATCCCCTGACGATTGGGGATCATGTAAAAAAAGGCACTCCTCTTATCGATATCACCATTCCGCAATGGGTGGAGGCACAAAGTGAGTTTCTCCTCTTATCCGGCACCGGAGGTACGTCCACGCAAATTAAAGGTGTGCTGGAACGGCTTCGTCTGGCGGGTATGCCGGAAGAGGATATCCAGAGGCTGCGTACAACCCGGAGTATCCAGACCCGTTTTACCATTAAGGCGCCTATAGATGGCGTCATTACTGCGTTTGATCTGCGTAGCGGAATGAATATTTCGAAAGATAAAGTAGTGGCGCAGATACAGGGGATGGACCCGGTCTGGATCAGCGCGGCAGTGCCCGAATCCATCGCCTATCTGCTGAAAGATACATCACAGTTTGAAATATCGGTACCGGCCTATCCGGACAAAACATTCCATGTCGAAAAATGGAACATCCTTCCCAGTGTGGATCAAACCACCCGCACGTTGCAGGTCCGTCTTCAGGTAACTAACAGGGACGAACTCCTTAAGCCTGGCATGAATGCCTGGCTGAAACTGAATACACAAAGCCAGGAGATGCTGCTCATTCCGAGCCAGGCCGTGATAGATACCGGGAAAGAGCAGCGCGTAATTACTGTCGATGATGCAGGCCGTTTTGTCCCCAAAATGGTTAAAGTTCTGCACGAATCACAGCAGCAGACGGGCATTGGCACTGGCCTGAATGAAGGAGATACGGTGGTAGTGAGTGGTCTGTTCCTTATTGACTCCGAAGCCAATATTACCGGAGCACTGGAGCGTATGCGCCATTCTGAAACGATGCCGAATATGTCGATCCAACCTGACAACGCACAGTCAGGTCATTGAGGAGGCGACGATGATTGAATGGATTATCCGGCGGTCAGTCGCCAACCGTTTCCTGGTCATGATGGGGGCGCTTTTCCTCAGCGTCTGGGGAACCTGGACTATCATTAACACCCCTGTGGATGCGCTACCTGATTTATCTGATGTGCAGGTGATTATTAAAACCAGCTATCCAGGCCAGGCCCCGCAGATTGTTGAAAATCAGGTTACATATCCACTCACCACCACTATGCTCTCGGTGCCGGGCGCAAAGACTGTGCGCGGTTTTTCCCAGTTCGGTGATTCATATGTGTATGTCATTTTTGAAGACGGAACCGATCTGTACTGGGCCCGGTCCCGCGTACTTGAATACCTTAATCAGGTTCAGGGGAAACTGCCTGGCGGCGTGAGTTCTGAAATTGGCCCTGATGCCACGGGGGTGGGCTGGATATTTGAATATGCTCTGGTCGATCACAGTGGAAAACACGATCTCTCGGAATTGCGCTCCCTGCAGGACTGGTTCCTGAAATTTGAACTGAAAACCATCCCGAACGTCGCAGAGGTTGCGTCTGTGGGCGGCGTGGTGAAGCAGTATCAGGTTCAGGTGAATCCGATGAAACTGGCCCAGTACGGTATTACGCTGTCTGATGTTAAACAGGCGCTTGAATCATCCAACCAGGAGGCCGGTGGCTCATCCGTTGAAATCGCGGAAGCGGAGTACATGGTACGGGCCAGCGGCTATCTCCGGAACATTGAAGATTTCAATAACATTGTCCTGAAAACCGGTGAAAACGGAGTCCCCATTTATCTGCGTGACGTTGCCCGCGTACAGACGGGGCCGGAAATGCGTCGCGGAATTGCGGACCTGAACGGGGAGGGTGAAGTTGCCGGTGGGGTCGTGATCCTGCGATCGGGAAAAAATGCGCGGGAAGTTATCACGGCCGTAAAAGATAAGCTGGAGACGCTAAAGGCCAGTTTGCCAGAAGGTGTGGAGATTGTGACCACCTACGATCGCAGCCAGTTAATCGATCGGGCAATTGATAATCTGAGCCAAAAACTCCTTGAAGAATTTATTGTTGTTGCCATTGTCTGCGCATTATTTCTCTGGCATGTGCGCTCTGCGCTGGTTGCGATCATTTCTCTGCCGCTTGGCCTTTGTATCGCCTTTATCGTCATGCACTTCCAGGGCCTGAACGCCAATATTATGTCGCTGGGGGGGATAGCCATTGCCGTCGGGGCGATGGTGGATGCTGCCATCGTCATGATTGAAAATGCGCATAAACGGCTGGAAGAGTGGGATCATCAGCATCCGGGAGAGCAGATTGACAACGCCTCCCGCTGGACAATTATCACCAACGCCTCTGTTGAAGTGGGGCCCGCACTGTTTATCAGCCTGTTAATCATTACATTATCGTTCATCCCTGTTTTTACTCTGGAAGGGCAGGAAGGGCGATTATTTGGTCCACTGGCCTTCACGAAAACCTATTCCATGGCGGGAGCAGCTGCGCTGGCGATCGTCGTTATCCCTATCCTGATGGGATTGTGGATCAGAGGAAAAATTCCTGCGGAAACCAGTAACCCACTGAACCGGCTGCTGATCAAAGCCTATCATCCTTTATTGCTTCGGGTGCTTCACTGGCCGAAGACAACCCTGCTGGTTGCCGCTTTATCTATCTTTACGGTTATCTGGCCACTCAGTCAGATGGGCGGGGAGTTTCTGCCTAAGATAAATGAAGGTGACCTGCTGTATATGCCGTCGACGTTGCCGGGGGTCTCTCCGGGACAAGCTGCTGCACTTTTACAAACCACTGACAAATTGATCAAAACCGTTCCGGAAGTCGCCTCTGTTTTTGGCAAAACAGGCAAAGCGCAGACTGCAACGGATTCAGCGCCCCTTGAGATGGTAGAAACCACCATTCAACTGAAACCACAGGATCAGTGGCGCCCCGGGATGACGCTCGACAAAATTATCGAAGAGCTCGATGCAACGGTTCGCTTGCCAGGCCTGGCTAACCTCTGGGTGCCGCCCATTCGTAACCGTATTGATATGCTCTCAACCGGGATCAAAAGTCCGATAGGTATCAAGGTGTCCGGAACCGTTCTGTCGGATATTGACGCGACAGCACAAAGTATCGAAGCTGTCGCCAAAACCGTGCCGGGTGTGGTTTCTGCTCTTGCAGAACGTTTGCAAGGTGGACGTTACATAGACGTCGATATAAACCGGGAGAAAGCATCCCGTTACGGCATGACGGTGGGGGATGTGCAGCTCTTTGTCTCCTCAGCCATCGGCGGCGCGATGGTAAGTGAAACGGTTGAAGGCGTGGCACGGTACCCGGTTAATATCCGCTATCCCCAGGATTACCGGAACAGTCCGCAGGCTCTAAAGCAGATGCCTGTTCTGACGCCGATGAAGCAACAAATTACCCTCGGTGATGTCGCTGACATTAATGTTGTCTCCGGGCCAACCATGTTGAAAACAGAAAATGCCCGACCTGCCAGCTGGATTTATATTGATGCGCGTGGCAGGGATATGGTGTCGGTTGTAAACGATCTTAAGGCGGTTATCAGCCAGAACGTTAAATTAAAACCGGGGACCAGTGTCTCATTTTCCGGACAGTTTGAATTGCTGGAGCATGCCAATAAAAAGCTGAAACTGATGGTGCCGATGACCGTGATGATCATTTTCGTTCTATTGTTTCTGGCATTCCGTCGGGTTGATGAAGCCTTACTCATTCTGATGAGTCTGCCGTTCGCACTTGTCGGTGGAATATGGTTCCTGTACTGGCAGAGCTTCCATATGTCAGTGGCGACCGGAACCGGATTTATCGCGCTGGCCGGGGTGGCGGCAGAGTTTGGGGTAGTCATGCTGATGTACCTGCGTCATGCCATTGAAGCTCACCCGGAATTATCCCGCCGTGAGACTTTTACGCCGCAAGGTCTTGATGACGCTCTTTATCATGGCGCCGTACTCCGTGTCCGGCCAAAAGCCATGACCGTAGCGGTGATTATTGCAGGTCTGCTGCCCATTCTCTGGGGAACCGGAGCGGGCTCAGAAGTCATGAGCCGTATTGCTGCGCCAATGATTGGTGGGATGATTACGGCTCCGCTGCTCTCCCTGTTCATTATTCCCGCTGCCTATAAATTAATCTGGCTGCGCAGATACAGAAAAAGCGTTTCATAATCCTGAAAGGAGACCACCCGTATGGTTTTGGTACTTTTGGTTCTTAAACTCAACGGGTGTGACTTCTGATGACAGAGCTTTGGTTACGGGAACCTCAAGCAACGCCGCAATAATCTTATTGAAAATAGAGCGAAAAGGAGTCTATTTATATTAACCGAAATTTTGCGAAATTGAGGTTATATTCAGTCAGATGACATAACACCAGTTAATAAGACTGTAATTGAATATAGGCCCAATAGTAAAAGACAGGAGCGGTAATAAATTACAGCATCAATATCACTGAGGGATATCCGGTTTTGCAAGAGGTTTTCAACAGACAAAAGCGGTGGTCGTTGAGTATCGTCTCTTTAATAATATAAAATCGCCTCTCTTAAATTTCGATTTCCTTACGCGCTACTTTGCGCATACAGAATATACAAATTTAGCGTTGAGAGATTTTCGCGATAATTTTAATTAAGACTTATTTATATGTTTGATCTCACCACACACTATTACTCAACCGTGCTGATGGTTTCAAGATAGGCATTGCACATGATGAGGAGCTGTCGGAGCACGGTGCCGGAACGTGCCGCGGTCAGATCCTGCTCAAACAGATTGCGCACGGTGCCAAATATGACGGTGATAAGCGTCAGGTTGACGTTGCTGACATCCTGAAACTTCATGTCACTGGCGCTCTCAAACATCGCCATCGTCGCGCGGTTTACCCGGCTGGCAAACGTGTTAATCAGCGGCTGGTTATCAAGCTCTGCCACCGAGCGATAGAGCGCTTTTGTCACTTCAATGCGCTCTGTTTTAGCCTGCCAGTAGGTTGTGATTAAGGCCTCAGTCATGGCGCTAACCGTCGCGCCACGCTGGTTGTGACAGGTGATTTCAATCCTGTCGGCAAGCGCGGCTAAATAACGTTCATTCAGGGCATAAACCAGAGATTCTTTGTGGGGAAAGTACTGATACATCGTTCCTACGGACACGCCTGCCCGCTCGGCGACGCGAGTGGTTGTGAGTCTGTGTATGCCGTCCGTAACCAGAAGCTGAATAGTCGCTTCAAAAATAGCGTCCATTGTCACTGCTGCACGAGCCTGACGCGGCATTCTGCGGGGCTTTAAGGAGATGTGGCTGGAGGTGGCCAAAAGCGAATTCCAAAGCTGAATGATGCTTCATATATTAACTCTTCATCGCGTACGGAGGAAATAATCAATGAATGAGCAACGCATCGCTCTGGTTACCGGAGCTAATAAAGGCATTGGTTTTGAGATTGCGCGTCAGCTGGCGCAGGCGGGCGTGATTGTTATTATGGGGGCGCGGGATAACGAGCGAGGTCGCGCCGCTGTTGAAGCGCTAAAGGCGCAGGGGCTGTCCGCGCAATATTGTGAGCTCGATATCACCCGGCATGACAGCATTGTCGCTGCGGCTTCATCGATTCACGCCGAATTTGGCAGGCTGGACATTCTGGTAAACAACGCCGGCGTATTTGATCATGCCGATGGCCCCCCAGGCAAAGCTGCCATTGAGGCTGTTCGCCAGGTAATGGAAACGAATTTTATCGGGACCCTGGCAGTCACCCAGGCAATGCTGCCGCTGCTGCACGCTGCACCAGCGGCCCGGATAGTCAACGTGTCGAGTTCTTTAGGCTCCCTTGCGCTGAACGGTGACCCGACCTCCACCTATTATGCCGCGCAGTTCATTGGCTACAACGCCTCGAAGGCCGCTCTGAATATGCTTACCGTTCAACTGAACGAGGAACTAAAGGGTACTGGCATAACGGTTAACTCCATCAGTCCGGGGTTTGTGAAAACGGACCTCACGGGCTATGGAACAATGACGCCAGATGAGGGGGCGAAGCTGCCGGTTAACTATGCGCTGGCAGGATATGAATCAGGAACGTTTACAGGGCCTGACGGCAGAACACCCTGGTAAGTTGCGAGCCGGAAATATCTCAGAACTCTGCTTTCCGGCTCATCTTTCCAGCTCTCACTGGTGGGTTTCTTTATTCCCTTAACACATATATTACTCCAGATATTTCAGGACATTCGGCGCACTCCGCGCATAGCCGGAGTCTAAACCGGCGTTATTACCAGGGCCTGCAAACCAACAGGCGAGATAAGCTATTCCTTATCCTTGATGGCTGCAGACCCGGGGGACGAATATGCTCCGGTCATATCCAGTACAAAATAAAAAACATTAACGGCAGTCATCAGTCAGGTAATTCAGTTGGGGGATGCCGTTGGTCTGATGGTTATTTCTGTTGTATCAACACTTTCTGGAGCCTCGATGACCTGCCGCACGGCACGGGCAATATCCGCAGGTTTAAGTGCAACAGAACGGTATACGTCCATCGCTGCTTTCGTTTCCGTATGGGTAATGGTTGAGGCAAGTTCACTTTCGACCACGCCAGGATTGACACAGGTCACGCGAATATTCGAACTTTCCTGACGTAAACCATCTGAAATCGCGCGTACTGCGAATTTTGAAGCGCAATAGACGGCGGCGGTTGGCACCACAGCAAGGGCGCCAATAGAACCTATATTGATTATCTGACCGGAGCCCTGCGCTTCCATGACAGGAAGAACCGCGCCAATACCCCAGAGCACTCCTTTTATATTCACGTCGATAGTGCGTTCCCACTCATCCTGTTTGCCGGCAGCAAGCGGGGAAAGCGGCATAACGCCCGCATTATTGATCAGCACGTCGATTCGGCCCCATTGGTCAAGCGCTGCCTGCACGAAGGCCGCCATTGATGAGCGGCTGGTGACATCTAACTCCCGCGCCAGGGCAATACCCCCCTCACTGCGTATTTCTTCGGCAATAGTTTCGATACGCTCCAGTCTGCGAGCCCCCAATAATACCTTCGCGCCTGCATTTCCGAGCTCTCTGGCAATACCTTCTCCAATCCCGCTGGATGCGCCGGTAATTAATATCACTTTATTCATAGCATGCTCCTTTCGTTGAGTTCGAAACGATCATAGAACTTAACGATTGGTTCCAGTATCCTGCATTCATTGGACTCACTGGTTAGCAATGTTAAACAATGAAAATTGATCTTAACCTTTTACCTGTTTTTCTCGCGGTGGCAGAAGAGCGCAATTTCAGCGCCGCTGCGGCTCGCCTGGACGTCACCCGATCGGCGGTCAGCCAGGGAATAAGACGGCTTGAGGACGCATTCGGCACAATGCTGGTGATGCGAACGACGCGCTCAGTAACGCTGACTGAAGCGGGAGAAAGGCTACGTGAATCCCTGTCATCACCGTTATCGAGTATTGAAGCGGCTTTCGAAGAAGTGGCATCGGACACGATGCCGCGAGGATGCCTTCGGATCGCAGTGACCTCGATAGCCGAAGCGTTCCTTTCCGGTCCGCTGATCGCCTCGTTTGCGGCAGCCAATCCAGCCGTGACGGTTGATATTGTCGTGACGGATGAAGAGTTTGATATTGTGGCGGCGGGTTATGATGCCGGCGTAAGGCTAGGGGAGGTGATCGAAAAGGATATGATTGCCGTCCCGCTTACCGGTAAGCAACGCGAAATGGCGGTTGCTTCGCCCGCGTATCTGGCGGCGAATAAGGCACCCGTACATCCCCGTGAATTGATCCACCATCGCTGTATCGGCTGGCGTCCTGCCAAAGATGTTGCCCCTTATCGCTGGGAATTTGAGGAGGGGGGTGAACCTTTCAACCTGGCGATTGAACCACAGATAACGACGAACGATATTCGCCTGATGTTGCGGCTCGCGCTTGCCGGTGGCGGGATTACCTTTGCCACGGAGGATACGTTCAGACCTTTTGTTGAAACAGGGCAACTTATCTCATTGCTGGACCCGTTTCTTCCTTATTTTCCGGGCTTCTATCTTTACTTTCCTCAACGCCGAAATATGGCGCCCAAACTGCG
>NZ_JBCIVJ010000044.1:0-16945 GCF_039409775.1 Phytobacter palmae
GATTGAACAAGGTAAAATATAAATGAGCAATCTACACACCGATAGATCCGAAGTCTGCGACATACTGCGTGATTCAGATATTTGGCTGGATAACGGTAATGTTGACATGTTTAAAGTATCAAATGCCCTAAATAACCTATTAAAAATTGGGAATTTTGATGGGTTTGAGCATATGATTACTCTTTTAAAAAACACCAAGATGGCAGAAAAAATAAAGTTCAGACTAACACGAGCTGAAAGCCAAAGAGACAGCATACTGCATTTGATAAAAATTGCCGATAAGGCCACTGACATAGAAAGAATAATATTAAAACCATATGACACTAAAAAAAGTGAAGTCGGCTTTATTGGTGATATTTTCAATCAAGCGCAAGGATTGTATTTTAGAAATAATAGCTCTAGTCAATTTAGCTCGTTCGATGATGATTTTTACAATTATAAACATGAAGACAAAAATACACTCAGAGAGAAAGGATTTGCGAAAGTTCTTTCAGATCGCAGTCAGGAACGATTCAGAATAGTTGATAACGCAAGGGTTCATACATTCAATCATAATTTCTATGCAGTTTCAGACGAAAACGGTTTTTATGATTCCAGTAATGCAGCAAGGCTAGCAAAGCTTAGTCATGTTAATTACATAAGCGTAAATAAAACACCAGAGAAATACATTGAAAAAGCAATTTTCCTACCAATAGATCACGCGTGTAATAACTACTATCATGCGCTGTCGGAATGCTTTGGTGGGTTAAAATTCATCTCGGAACTGCCCTCTGATATACCAATAGTCTATACAGAAGACAGGTTTGATGTCTTAGATTTTATAGCATCACGTCTATGCATAGATCGCAATAGGTTTATTTCAATAAAAACCTTGTCAAATGCAGTTATTGAAAAAGCACTGCAACTTTATCCATGTAATTTCACATGGGACAAAAATACATACCTGTTCTTTAAACAAATATCATACCCACAAACGATTCCCTCAAAAATATACATATCAAGAAGCAAATCAAGTCGAGGGCCTTCAAACGAACTTGAAGTAGAAAATGAAATGAGGAATCTTGGATTCGATATTGTTTATGCAGAAGACCTTACATTTGCACAACAAGTTTTGAGCTTTTCTAATGCAAGCATAGTTGTGAGCCCTCACGGAGCGGGTCTAGCAAACATCCTATTCATGCAGAAGGGAAGCGCTCTTGTTGAAATTTTCAATCGAGATTACATTCAGCCTGACTTTTACTTGAGATCAAGGCACAACGATATGAAATATCAATGCACTATTCAGTCTGATAGCTTCTTCAATATTGATGATCTCAAAGAAGCGATAGCGCGGTGCGGAATTTAGATAATCATTAGCTCCAATAGGTTGAGGCGCCCATCTTCGTGGGCGCCATTTTAAAAACATCGATAATCAGAATGGCACCGTTTCAATAACAATAATAGGGCGCATTGTGGCTCCCATTCTGTTTTCAATATATAGATAACCACCCCCCCCGGAAGGGAGAAAAGCAATATTCATAGTGCCATCTGTACTTGTTGTTCCTGTTAAGACCGAGTTAGCTAAGGTAATCCCTGTTTTGTAGCTGGCGTTGTTATAGTCCAGTGCCCGATTTACATACAGAAGCATTCCTAAACCACGATAGTTCCGATCAATTTCATGGTCAAAGATGCTGACAAAAGCAGTCTTGGTTTTCGGTGAAATCGGGATGGCAATAACGCTATCATCCAGAATAGTCGCGAACACTTTGTTGTCAGCCAGGCGCAGGAACGTGTTGTCAGGTATAGTCAGCGCGGTACGCAGGTCGTACATAGTCCAGGAAGTCCATGTCCCACCATCTCTGATGTAGCGGTTGCCGCCCATGTCCTGCACGTTCTTAACGACCTTAAGACCCTCTGTGCGTATAAATGAAAACTCTGTAGTCGAAGTGCCTTCAATGGACACATATGCCGTGTTTTGTCCAAGGAATAAATTTTCCAGTGTAAGAGTATCACCAGCACCAGATGCAACCACAAACCCAAGCGTCAGCTTCTTGGCATGGCAACCCTGAACAACAACCGGGTAACCGCGAAGGTATCCATCAGTAGCACCACAGAACAGCTCAACCATACAGGTAGCGCGGAGGTTCGGCCTGGAGTCCTGGGAGTAACTGGTGTCCACCGTCTGCCCTATTTCGGTAAACGTATCATCATAAATCATATTCTTGACTGTGAGGCCACCACCGTAAGCCAGTCTAAGACATGAACCAGCGACATTACCCTGCACCCGGCAATCAATGTACGACTCGCGCAGGCCGCGCATCGCATACGGCAGGTGGCAATCCACAACCAGACAGTCATGGTACATAGAGTCATAGCCAGCGCCGTGCGACCCCATCCCGGAGTTTTCCGTTACGCCTACCGGCCAGAACGCCGTCCCGGTATAGTCAACACCACCGCCTGATGCGGTGCCCGAAACTCTCGTTTCCCAACTGATCATCTGAGTTCCAATAACATCCAGACCTTTGCGGCAACGGAAGGTTTTGAACTCATCTACAATTGCCCCAAAGCACTGGTTAATGCTGATACCATAGCCTGTGCCATCGAATGTATTGTACCCACGGTTTGCATCGCGCACGGTAGGGTTAACCAGATGTGGTTGATAAGATCCCCGTACGCGAATGCCAGTCTCAGAGAAGCCCTCTACAATTACCCCTGCAACGGAAGCCTTGTCCGTATAGAGAATATCCAGCCCACGGAAACCTACATCTCCTGCTGTAGCATTGGATGTCACATCTCTGGTCAGTGAGAACCCCGTAGACATTGTAAATTTCAACGGTTTAATAATGCTGGCTACAGTCACCCACTCAAGAACAAAAGTATCCCCAACTGCCGGAGTGTAGGTGAATGCAGACTGGTCCCCGCCTATGATCAATGTAGAGCCGGAATACGCAGTTACATAGCGAATTTGACCGTTATTATTATTGCCAGAGGTAAAACGGATCCTGACCTTAGCATTGCGACGTGTGAGAGTCAGCCCGGATGCAGTAAAGGAGCTGCCGCTTGTAGCGGCCGTAATTGTACCTGTCTGGGTAATGCTGGATGGTGCGAAGTAGCGCAGTGTGTTCTCAATACCGACACGACTGTTCGCCACGTTAACACTGGAAACTTTACAGAGTTGCCCTTCCCGTGCCTGGCCACGGTGATCGGTCTGGATTAATCGGGAAGATTGCAGGCCCACAAAGTCGCCAACCTCAATGGTCGAAACATCTGCAAGATACACAATACCCGCACCACGGACCGCATCAGCAGTGAGCGCTACTTGAGAACTATATCTGCCCTGGATTCTGATTGCATAGTCCGCATCATAGTCCGTTGAGTCCGGTGATGTTTTAATGCAATGCAATGTCACTGCACCGTTAGCTATCCATTTAGTGGATGCCTGGCGAACAATAGAACATTGAACCTGAATGGTGGTGAATGGGTAAACCCCGCTCTCAAAAACCAAACTCTTGTCATTATCTACTGCAACCTGAGCAGCGGCCTGAATTGGAGTCGTATAATCCGTCACCCCGTCACCGCGACTACAGAACCAGGTCAGCAGCACATCGCAGTCATAAACGCGCTTCCAGCGGCGATTTAATGCGTCTACCAGCACCGTTCCTCCGTTGTCTGCGGTCGTCGTGTCTGCGTCATCACGAACGAATACACCACCTGCCTCATCAGAAATATTCTCACGGCCATAGCAGAATATTTTTTCATTTCCGCCAATGTAGGTGCGGATTTCAGCATAATTTCCGCTGCCGATCGACGATATGCCATCGATTTGGCTTAATCCCTGCCGGAGTGCGCCATCACCCACGCTGACAAAATGCGTGGAGTCCGTAGCCCACGACGTGGCGTCGTTGCCGGTGGTGGTGAACGGGATATCTGTTGCTGCCGTCAGTTTCCATAATTCCCCGTCATACCGGATTAGCTGGTTATATTCGGTGATGGTGAGCGGCCCGTCGGCATAGTCGCCAATTACCTGGTAGCCGGAATTCTGAATGAACGTCGTGAAACGGGACTCCTGGCTGGATAGCTGGGAAACGAAACGATATTCCTGACTGGTCAGCTGCGTGGTGAATGCCGACTCCATACCATAAAACGAGGTGCGCGTTTTACCCAGACGATCGGTCCAGATCAGGCTGGTGATATCATTCAGTGCAAAATCAAGATTTTGTGCATTGTCGAACAAATCTTTGGCAGCAGCGGACCCCAGCGGGTTGCCGGTGTTGTATGTGGTCATACAGGCCTCATAAAAAAGAAACCCGCCGGAGCGGGTAAGAAAAGTGTGCGATATGGTTATGAAACGTCGCCGGGGTATGTGGCGTCGTCGTATGCGTAAAACGATTCGTTATATTCAGACAGGGTTACATTGCAGGTACCATCAGTCTGAGGCGCTATCTCCGTGACGGTGGCGTTATAAACGTCCTCATCAGATGAATAGAACACCAGTCTTGGCGGTTCAACTGCCGGGTCATCCATGATCCATTCGTCGTAATTCAACGAGCTGGTTAGCGGTACTTTGATGGCATTATCACCGGCGCGCGTCGGCGTTAACTGAGGTGTTGCAGATCCATCCTGCAGTCGCAACAGCACGCGCGGGTTGCTGAACGTCCAGTCTAGCGCCTCGCTAACCTCCAGCGTTAAAACCGACCCTGCCAGGCTGGCCGACGTCACAAGGCCACTGATTGTGTCATTGCCGGGAATGTCGTCAGTCAGCACCAGACGATCGCCATAGTTGTAGCAAAGGGCATCCATTTCCGTTGTGGTAGAGAATGACAGCCGCTGATTCTGGTATTTCATCAGCCGTCGCATCCCGATCCGGTAAGCCCGGTCCTGGTCCAGCACGCCATCCAGCTTGTAGCTTTCCACTTTAGACGGCGTTGGATTGCCGCTGATACGGCACTGCACCGTTTCCTCCGCCCAGGTTGTTCCGTTGATGTAGGTGACGTCCACTCCGTCGTAATCGTCCTGCGACGGCACAGAGAACGCGGTCTGCAGATCTTCTGTCGTTTCCTGGGGAGTGATTGCGCCAGACCACGATTTGATGCCCTCCCTCCCCGCAGAAGCCAGGCCGTCCGCCAACAGGAAATACCCCATTCCGGCGTTACATATCGTTTTCAGGATATCCAGCGCTGACGTGCTGTCGTCACCTGCCGAGAAATCGAAAGTTTCTCCGCGTGGCGTCCAGTATGTGCTCTCCAGCGCGTTAATCGTGGACGTGTCGATGTTTGTCATGCCCAGGCTATCCAGAACATGCATCAGCGCACCGCTGATGGAGCGCGACGCATAGCCGTCATATAGCCGGGTGACCTCGAGATTAACGCGGCGATCGGACTGGCTGGCCAGGCGGTTACCGGTTCGAACCGTCAGCGCGATGGTGGTTACGCCAGCATACGACGCTGGCCGCTTAGCCAGGCGAGAACGCAATGCCTGCCAGTAAAGATTATTCACGGTTTTTGCGCCGCCGATTTTGGTCGTGCGCCGTACGCGGATTTCATACTGCGCAGAGGCTAGCCCGCTTATTCTGCGTGTGTATCCGTGGCCGTTGGCTGTTTCCCCCTTAAAATCGTAGGAAACCTGCGTCCATGTGCCCCCAACTGCGGCATTACGATACTGCACCAGGACATGGACATTGTGTGGCTGTGATGACCCGTTGTTTTTGTACTGGATGTGCCCGTTAGGGAAAATGAAGTTGTTCTCAATGACCGTCGTGGTTTCGCCATCCGGGCAGGCCATGAACGGGCCCAGCCAGTTCTCAGCATCGTTATCACCGGAAATCGTCGCGTCCAGCACGGTACGGTCAGTGAATCCAGGCCATGTTGGGTCCACCTCGGTACCGCCGTCTGCCGCATTGCGAAGCCTGTTCACCGTAATGGTGCTGCTGTCTACCGCCGTGATGACAAATTGCCCGGTCCCGTACATTATCGACAGGCGCTGCGTGCCTACCGGGATACCCGCAAAGGCCTTCCCGGTGGCGCTGGTGTACGCCAGCGTGATGTGCGCCTGCACACCAGCAGCACCACCACTCGATGCTGTACCTGGCGTATTCACCGGGGCGCTGCCGAATACTGCGGCAGGCAACGTTGAGTTAACGATGGTCCCGCCAGTAAATGGGCTGGATTGCTCATGAATAAGCACCCGACCAGAGTTATCGACAGCCACCAGACCGGACCCGGTCAACGCAGAAGTAATTGCGTTGAGCAGCCCGCTCATATTCAGGTAATTGGCAACCAGATTCACTGTGTAGGTGAAGCCCTGCCAGGTGATAGTGAACGTGTAACTGCTGGTCGAGAAATCGTATGTCGTCGGCGCTGCGCTGGCCGCAATGCTGGCGGCGCTGCCCCCTACTCCAGGCACTGGAGCGATCGCCGCAGTATAGGAAGCAATGAACAGGTCATAGCTGATGTCGTTGAATGTCAGCGTCACCGGCATCCCGACAACGGGTACCAGTTCTGTGAGGTCGCCATAAATCACGCTGTAACCACTGGCTGAACTGATCACATAGCTTTCAGGCGCAACAACGGTTAACACAGTTCCTGCACCCCAGGAACTCGGCACGCTAATATCGTCCGATGAGTCGTCATCATCGTCGTTTTCATTCGTCACGCCGATCAGGGTGATGGTCTCACCACTGAACAGCACCGCGTCTGAGCTGGCATAAATGCTGCCGGGTGCCGTGGAGTTCGTGTCCAGACCTGAACCGCTTGATGTGCCGCCAACTTCGCTCGATGACCACCAGTTTTCAGAGCGGGAATCACCTGAAACCGTCGCGCCCGGCCCGTAAATGGTGTAACTCACGTCGTCACCAAAGCTGCTGACTGGCGTTGTGCCAATGCGAATGCCTGATGCAGGGATGGAGAAATTGCCCACGCCCAGGCATAAAAACATGCTGGTCCGGAAAATCTCCGGATCAGCGGAGTCAAAACGCGATACCGGCTGCACAACGTAATCCGGGTAAATCCGGTATTTCCCGAACACCTCACGAATCGGATCGCCAAGTTTCACAGTGTTCGCTTTCGCCGGGTTCAGGTCGAGCTGGTCACCGTTCTGCGCGCTCTGATTCGCACTGTCCAGTTGGCTCATCATGTACAGCGAAAACGCGACGCTAGCCACCGCGACGGCCAGTGCAACGTATGCACCATACGCCGCCATAAAGGCGGATACAGCCTCGCCCGGTACCGGGTAAATTCGCACATCGCTGTCCCGAACGATGACAAATTCTGCCCATTGTTCAGGCTTTACAGTCACCCCGTCGACATCGATGGTAATGGGGTGCTGCATATCAATCCGGTAATCAGGCACGTTCTCTGCCAGCCAGCGGTCAATCGTCATACGCTTGTGCGCGTGAGTTTCCAGCGGCTCACCCGGCAGCCTGGAGGGATAAATTCGAATGGTCACTGGTAGTACTCCACTTTCACGTAGCGGCGCTCAAAGCGCGCCAGCGGCAGGATGGTCACGTTATTGCGCGGATTGCTCTCAATGACCTGCAGTTGCCCGTCGAGCAGCACCACAATTCCGACGTGCGATATCATTCCACCCTTGTAGCAGGCCGCCACTGCGCCATGTTCCGGACCACACCGGGTGGCATCACGAATCACCCCGCGCGCCGTGGCATCCATCGAATCACCTTCCTTGATAACGCCTTCAAACACAGGCCACGCTGGCAATCCGAGGTCTTTTCGAACTTCATGGACGATGCCGTAACAGTCGAGGATCGGATAAACGCGGCCCCCCATCCGCCATTTGACGGTCAGGTATTTATCGATGTTGAACATGGATTTCCTTAAGAAAGGTAGCGCAGTCCGGGGAAGTTGGGCAGCGTATAGCGGTACCGTGGCCAGGCCGTGTCCAGCACATTCATATAGCCGGCGGTGATCTGCACTTCCGTGTTTTTCCAGTAACCGGATTTGACGTTGAGCGAAAAAGGCGGTTCTGCTGGCGCTGTCAGGTCATCAGAGGTGTAACAGCGATACGTCAGCACTGACCCTTTGATTACTGGCAGCGCCTTCTTTATCGCGCTAGACACAATGCCCAGAACGTTGCTGATGGCAAATTTCAGGTCTTGCGTGCCATCGGCATTCCTTGCTGGCAGCGCCAGGTCAATCCCACAGGCGATAAACGTTGCTGTGCTGCCATCTTCCAGCGTCGCGGTTATGTCCTCATAACCATGCGTCAGCCAGAACGTGTCATCACCAACCACTATCTCAAGCGTCGGGATGATCACCTCGCTGCCCGATGAGGCGTAAAGTCGATTTAGAACGGTCATGCTTCGGGCCACTCCCTGTTCAGCGCCAGATCGATAATGCTCTGGTTGATAATGAAGTCCGGGAAATCGCCCCATCCCGGCGGCAGGATCGGACGCTCCCACAGTTCCAGCGTGGCGGTGAACTGCCAGTAGATTGGCGCAACCATAGTTGGCCCTTCGTAAATGTCAGTGAATCGGCATTTATAATCCTCTACCCCTAGTGGGGTTTGCAGGCGCATCAGAAACCAGTCAGCGCCATCATGGATGGTATCCCGGAACCAGACTTCAAAAAGTTGAGACTGCCCGTCAGTCTCGAAAAACCAGTTCACACTAGCCTGCGTCGGCGTCGACATGTATTTGCGGCGCTGCCGCGCCCGTCCGGAGGTGAGCTCAGTTCTCAGTAGCGGGCTTACCGGTTTAAAGCCGTATCCGTCCTGCTGGGGTAAAGGCAGGTATTCGTGGGGATAGCTGGCTAACTCCATTATCCGGTCCTCCGCTTAGTTGCGTAGCCAGTGGTCAGTGATTTATGGACATCTCCCCTGCCGGAAGCCAGGTCATTGACAACCTTCTGATATCCCTGCTGTGCGCCTTGTCTGGCAGCCTGTTGTACCAACATCACTGTCGCGTCAGATGGGTTACCATTGATGGTGATCGGGGGTATATTGATGGTCGGTCTGAAAATGGTCGTCTGCTCCTGATTACCAGCACTCTGAGCCCCGGTCCCATAACCCGGCTTACCCAGTGTCGCATCAAGTGATCCGCCGTTACGCAGCGCCTCCAGATTCGACAAGCCAATGCGCTTCGTTGACGCCGCATCGAAAACATACTCTTTGCCGTGCACAACGCCAGCAACAGAGTTAACCGCGCCGTTCCCGGTGTAGCCGCCCGTCATGAAGCCAGCGCCTGCAACCATGGCCGTCGTTCCTGCCGATACGCCAGTTATCAAAGGAACTGTAGCGGCCTGGGCAGCAGCCATAGCTGCAGGCGCTAGCGTCCATCCGATGACTGGTATCGCGGCAGCTGATGCATAGGCATTGATTGCAGCGATCTGTGACATTGCCGTTGCCTGCCCAATCAATGATGATGCGGCTCCTGCTGCGGCGCTTTTCCCCACCAGCAACTGAACAGCCTGATAGACCAACCACTGGGCTGCCATTTTCGTCAGCGCATCAATAACCGCCTGGCCCATGCCGGTCGCCATGTTTTTAAAGCCGTCGCTGAGGCTTTCCGTCCCTTGAACCATTGCTGATAAATTGGAGGATATGGCGTTTTGGGTTGAATTGAGTATTGAGGTAGTTGCTTCCGTTGTGGATGCGTACAGGGTCGGAATACCATTCAAATAAGATTGCATGCCATTTTGCACGCCCATCTGCCAATTGCTATTCAGTTGATCTAGTTGAGAATAATAGGCTTTTTGCATATCCAGGCGCTGAGTAAGCGCTTGTTGCAACGCTGCCGTTTCCTGATCATACAGATTTTGCGATATCTGCCCGGTAGTTCTTTGATTCGTTAATTCAACACGCTTTTTCTGATACTCACTGACAATTTTCGTTAATTCCTGCTGGCGTTTTTGCTCCTGTGACAAGACCGTGTTGCTGTTCAGGTCATTCTGTAAAGTCGTTGCATCTGTCTGCAGTCCAGACGTTAGCGTATTCCTGAAAGCTGTTAACTTCTCGGCATCCTTCCGAAGAGCTATCTCCTTTTCAACTGCAGCATTCTTCTGTAGTTGCATAGTTATTTCGTTCTGACTTGCGAGCAATGATTTCTGATCGGCAGTCAGGGTCTTCTTGCTTTTTATGTCGGCGAGTTGCTGTTCCCACTTAATAAGGGCTTGCTGGGCAGCGCCAATCTTCTCTGTGGTGTCGAACTGGGAAGTTAACGCGGCATATTGCTGGTTTAGCTGGTCGAGCATGCGAGTACCGGCATCTTCGGTATACGCCTTGCCTTTCGGTGTTTTCGGATCTTTGTACTTTTCATTGATATTCGCACGAAGCTTCGCCTCTTCGTCGGCGCTGATCGAATTCCCGGCGGCTCTGGCCTTCGCTAAATCCCTGTTAAGTTGGTCTAATGCTTTTTGCCTTTTTTGGGCGTTTGTTAACGTTTGTTCAGTTAACTTGTCGATACGTTCCTGGGCTTCGATACCTTCTTGCTGACGCTTGTTGTAGGTATTAATAGAATTGTTCAGGACGTCCTGGGATGTTTTTTCACTCTGGAGAGTAGAAAGGCGCTGCTTCAATAACGTCACAACGCGCTGTTGACGATCGATATCGTCAGACTTCCATGCTCCATAGGGACCGGCATTTGCTGCCTGCCCTTTCTCCAGGTCTGCAAGTGAACGCTGCGCACGGTCAAGTTCGCTGCTGGCATTCTGAATTTTTTGTTCAATCGATACCTCGCGCCCAACATCCAACATGGAATCCCAGGCGCTTTTGGCTGCACCAGCGATGGCGTTCCATGCCGACTCGAGAACGCCAAGGTTATTTTTGATATCGGCTGAACGTTGTATCAGCGATGATGAGTAAGCCTCACTGGCCACCCGCGCGGCGTCCTGTTGATTCCCCTCATCCTGTAAGGCTTTAATCTGGTTATACGTTGCGAGAGTGAGAAAATGGTATTGGTCATTCAGCTTGGTGATGGCTTCAACCGGCTTAGTTGCAATTTCATTGAAGTCACTAACCAACTGTTCAGTAGCGATGCCAGTCGCATCATTCGTTTTCACGATAGCGGTAGTTACCCGCTCAAGAGAATCAGCCGCCACCTTGCCAGAAGAAACCAACTGATTGAGAGCAGACGCAGCAACACCGGTTGTTCCATCTGCCGCTGCCGAAGCCCTGGCGGCAATATCAGCTAATTGGCCTGACGTTTTGCCAACCTGATTGCCCGTTAGCGTCAGGGATTTATAAAACTCATCCTGTTCTTGCGACCCTTTATAATACGCCAGCCCCAGAACGCCAACTGCACCGGCAGCCAGAGTAAAGGGGGTCACCAGCCCCATGACGTACGAGCCGACGCCTTTAATGGCGGGGCCAATACCACCGAACATATCTTTTAACTGGCCGCCCTGCTGCATGAGGACCATAAACGGTGATTGTCCGGTAGAGAGCCCGACGACGATGTCAGTCATCTGAGCAGGAATCAGCCGCATTGCCCATGCAGTCTGTTTCGCCGACATTCCTGTCTTGCTCAGGTCATCTCTAAACCCTGTGAGTTTGTTCCGTGTGTCCTCAATTCGCTTTGAGTAAAGATCAAAGGTCTCTGTGTCGACCATTCCTTTTGATTTGAATTTCGCCAAATCCTGTTGCTGTTTATCCAGCTTATTCAACGCGGCATTGAGGGGGTCGATACGGTCCAGAAGTTCTGAAAGAGCCTGTTTTTCTTCATCGGTGGCTTTAGTTACCTTCCCGGCGCTTGCTGCTGCTTTTTGCCCCCATTCAGTTAGTCCGTGGAGCGCGCTCGTTAAGCTTTCCGCGTTCTTTTCCGCCCCAGAACTGTCAATGATTATCGCAAGACGCGATTTTTGTTCGGTCATTTGGCTTTCTCCGGGCAATAAAAAACCCCGCCGAAGCGAGGTCTATTCATGATTCGTTTGTTTCCTGGCTACGGGCCAGGATTGGTGTTCTTTATCTGAAATTACTCAGGACTTTATATTTAATGCTTTGGTTTGTTGCCTCGATAATTTCTATCCTCGCGCCCTTATAGCCGATAACTTTTGATTCAGAAAGGTCATATTCAACATCGTTATTAAATGCTGGCCGGGCCATGTTGGATGACGCCTCTCGGTAACCGATATTTATTTTATTACCAACTCTTCCGTTATATAGCAAGGTTTGTTGGAATGCAGCATCACTAGCTGTAGACATCTCGACCTTTTTGAATGGCATGCCACTTTCACAAACAGCAGCTGAGAATATCGTTATAACGCAAAGCGTTTGCTTGCCATCATTTTTTACCATAATAGCTTGCCACATATCAGCAAGAGCTGCTTTATCAACCCCGCCAGCCTGAGTACCGAAAGGTTGATAAAATTCCTTGCCTGCGTCCTCACCAATTTTTTTGAAATCACCTGGAGTTATAGTGTAAGCCATGCTCACATTTGCTGGTGACGTTACTCGGATACCATCAAGCGTAATTTTAACGCCCTGGCTCACCAAAGAATCTCCGACATAGGCAGTATTAACTGTTCCGATTGATGGTTCGCTGAAACTTTCAGTTTTCGGTGTGTAATTGTATTTTGGAGAAGTGCACCCTGAAATGATTAAAGCACCAAGCACACATAAAAAAATCTTCCTCATATCCCTATCCCCATAAGTAAAAAGTTCAGATTTATCCTATCAGGAGATGGTGATAGCGCAACGACTGGCAATGATTTATTGGTTTCAAGTAACGAAGAAACGGCGCAGTGAAGCGGAAGATATAGGTCTGTCCTTCTCAGATAATGCTTTCGAGTCACCAATAACAGGGAATTGATGTTTTTTATCTACGGTGTAAAGTGTGCGAAAACTAAGGAGTTTCTATGGAACAACAGCACGGTTCGCCGTTTCCTTTATTAATCATGATTTTAGTTTTCCTTGTCATCGGTTTCTGACCTGGGTACAAAATAGCCAAAAAAGCAGGATTCGACTGGAGAATGGCCGTTTGTCTGGCGCTGCCTGGATTCAACATTCTTGCCTGGTTTGCACTGGCGTTTATGGAATGGCCCATCCATAAATACCTGCCTAAAGATGTGAAAAAGTAATCATCTAAATAAGCCCACCTGAGTGGGCCTACTTCACTGACTTACCCCTTTCCTGCTCCTTAGCCCACCTCTCCCGCCAGGCATCATCCAGCGCCACTACCGAGGCAATCAGCTCATCACGATCAATCAGTGTTGAGCTGTACGCCAGATAGCGCTCAACATCATGAAGCGACAGCGGCAAAGGCACGCCAGCCATCCCTGCATACTGGCGAGAACGGGAGATAATGGCGTAGGCATTGAGTATTTCGCTGATGACTTCGTCTATCTCTGGTTCGGGAATAGCTGGCAAGCCAAGTTTTTCACGCCGCCATTTCGCCTTTTCTCCCTGCTCTCCGCCGAACTCGCTTAACCACTGTTGCGCTTCGAGGGCTTTTTTACGGTTTCCTGCTTCTGCTGCTCCTTACCCTGGGCAATACTGGCCGCCTCACCGAGTATGCGCCAGTAGAGTTCCGGGTTTTGTTTGAGCAGCGCCGTACCATGTTCCGGCGTGTATTCGATGGCAACTTCTTTGCCATTCACCAGTTCACCGACGCCCTCCCATCCCTTAAGTAGGTACCGGGCGCAGTTGTCGATCAGCAGGTCATCGATGGAATCAATGTCGCCAATGCTGGCCAGATCAAAATCGGTTGTGCCAACCAGATAGGCGGCATCCATTTTGTCGATGTGGCGACGAACCAGCGCGTTACGCGAGCGATACTGTGGGTTTTCGCTGCTGCACACCAGCAGGCGCAAGCCTTCCATGGGTGAAAACCAGCGTTCGCTATCCAGATCAATACGTGGAGAAATAATGAGCATGAGAACCTCTGCATGAAAAAAGCCCAACCAGCCATGCAGATCTGGCCGGGCAAGGAAAATTATGGGGCAGTGACAGTGACTGCCGAAGTGGCAGTAAACGTACGAACCTTCGCGGTGATGTTCGCTGTGCCTGCAGCTAGCCGCGATACCGACGCTGTTTTTTGCCCGGTTGATGCGACGGTTGCAATTGACGGGTCCGATGATTCCCATTCAACGACATCAGTGGAGCCGGCTGGCGTGAGGGTTGCCGTAAGCGTAACGGACGCGCCAACAGCCCCCGAAGAGGTGGCAGGCAACAAGCTGATGGCCGTTGCCGGTACGGTCGCGGCGCGCGTAATCGTTGGTGACTGGTCGGCAGCCGTGATATCGAGTTGTACCTGAATGATGTCGGTGTTGCCGCCGTCAGGCCAGTCACCCGCCACCTGCACTTCCGGGAAATCGAATGAATACGTGCCTTCGTCGTTCACCAGGTCGAAGCTGAACGGTACGGTAGCCCCGGAGAACTGCTTCTGATATACCTCCCACGCTGCTTTTGACCATGAAAGCGTTATGGAGCCTGACGGCGTGAATGTGGTCGGAATATTCGCCCCGGCAAACGCAGAACCGGTACCGATGCAGCGCTGGGTTTGCAGGTTGTTGTCAAACTGGATACTGAACGTATCGATACAGAAGCCCGAGCCACCAGCCACGCCGTTCAGCATGATGTTGGAGACCTCTTTGAACCCGTAACGAAGTTCCCCGGCGTTATCCACTGGCGTAGGGAAATAGTTTGTATCGTCAGCTTTAGTTTCCCAGCCAAGTCCGGCAAAGGTCACCGTAGCGGTGATGTCGCCATCGTTTGGCACCTCGATTTGCAGAGTACCCACCTGACAGCCGCGGGCGATCGACGCAATACCGACATCACTGTCATATGAAGCGACAGAGAATGCGATGCGGTCGTTGCCCATGGTGAGAACATTGCTCACCCATTCAGCACCGAAACACGAAGCGAGGAAGTCGTCATGCTGGCCCCAGCGAAACTTAGTGGCCACATCGCCGCCGACATCGACCGTACCCCGTGACAGCCCCTGCGCCATCCTGGTGCCGCCAATTTCGTCGTTATCGTTCGTGTTCTGCGTCGGACCGAGCCCGAAAGACGATCGTTTTAACAGGCTCCAGTCGCCAGTAACTGGCGTTGTGCCTGGTGTGGTTTCACGGATAAACGCCGTGACGCGTTTTGCGCCTGAACTCACAGGAGCCTCCTGTCTAAAGTGCGCTACAGAGCGCGGTAAGGGATTTGAATATTCATTTGCGCCCACCCGTCGGTCTCGCCAGCGTCGACAGCAGACACCGCGAAATAACTCAGCCGCCCGTCGTCCTGAAACTCGAAAAGCTCCCGGATTTTGTCGGCTGTTTGCGTGACGAGAAGCGAACCAGACCCAGCTGGCACAAATATCTGAACGATGAGCAGCCCCGTTCGGTGAACCACCGGGCCATCCCCAATTTCGTTTGCGCCAGCAATGCCAGGTATATTAGTCAGCCGCGCCCAAATGGATTTCCCGGTCGGGTCATAGGTTTTGTCGTTGGGATATCGCACATCACTTTGGGCAATAGCTGTCTGCGCCGTCATTCGCGCGATGACAGCGTTACGAATCTCTGTGAGTGTCATTTGTATGCCCGGGTTATTCCGTTGAACGCGTTTGCGTACAGGCCTGTTGGCGCTTGTTTGGAGTGCCCATTTTCAAGCGCTTCGGCATAAGGAAGGTTGTTCTGGATGTAGATGACTGAATACGGCTTGCCTTGAGCTATTACAGCGCTCCCTTGTTGCAGGGTGGGACCACCTGATTTATCGGTGTTTGCCGTAACCGAAAAATCAGGAGAGCCGATGCTTACATGGTTGTTTGCGCGAAACCGCCCTGTATCAACCGGCGACCGCATCACTATCTCGTTCAGCAACTGGATAGAAATAACACGCAACTGCTTACAAACATCCTCCTCGACCTGCTTTACAAACAGCGTCGGATCAATGCTCCATGCCTTTGCCATTATGCTCTCCGCAGTTGGATAGAATACGTTGCCTGCGCCGGGTCAGTTCCTGCGGTGATCACCTTGTAGCGCTGCTGGCCACCAGTGACGAGGTCTGGTGCGGTGATGATGTGGTCAACCTTCGGCTTATCCGTTACCTCGTTAACGAGAGCGGTTAGTTTCAGGTCACCATGCAGGATATTCACGCCATCGATGCGGTTTAGTTTGTACCGCGACAGCACACCGCGACCGGAATAAGTGATGGTCTCGCTCGTTGATTCTTCTGTGACCGGGTCGATATCGCCTTCAATCACGTATGAACCGGTAAATGCCTTCACCGCGTCGGCGAGTTCATCGTCAGCATCGAACGCGGCGGCAAGCTCGCTTTGCAGTTCGTCACGAATTCCCACGGTTCACCACCTGGACTGTTCCATGCAGTTTGCGTGTATAGGCGTCGCCATTTCGCTTAGCCCGTACTGGATAGGGGGTAAACTTAACAACGCCCTTCGTCTCATCAGCATAAACAACGTGCCCGATACGATTGCCATTCACAAACACATCGCGAGGTCCGCGCCCGTCTCCGGCATAATGCACATTTGGATTTTGCATATCACCCCCGCACCAGTCGTATCTGCGATGTGCTAACGCCATACGGCTTCAATATGGCGAGCGCCAGTTGCAGGTTGGAATCAAGCAAAGTTGTGCTATTAGCAGAGATCTCGGCGAACGTTTTCGAAACGCTGACGCCGTCGGCATCAACTGATTTACTGAGAAGCGATCCGGAGTCTGTCTTCTTCTGATACAGCCCACCATTTGCTGCGGCCAGCGCCGCATATGCACCGGCCAGCTTCACATCATCGGGAATGATGACTTCGTGGGTGACTTTATGGCATGGCAATGACAGGCTTAGGCCGTTCAGCCAGACGTTAGCCATCAGGACGGACTTTGGCTTGTTGGCGTCGTCCGTCCAACTATCACCCAGCAGAGAATCAACATCCTCAACCGTAATGAACATGATCATGTTTATTCCTTAACTGACCAGCCGTGCGCCTTCCAGTTTTCGACCTCATCAGGGTGCACATCGGCCTCGGTTGGCGCGCCGGGAAATGGTTCAAAATCCGTCACCATCGTCACCAGGTCGC
>NZ_JBCIVJ010000045.1:0-15730 GCF_039409775.1 Phytobacter palmae
TCTGACGCCGACGCGGATGCAGATTCTGACGCAGACGCCGACGCCGACGCAGATGCCGATGCGGATTCTGATGCCGATGCGGATTCTGATGCCGATGCGGATGCGGATGCGGATGCGGATGCTGATTCCGATGCAGATTCTGACGCTGATGCGGATTCCGATGCTGACGCGGATGCCGATTCTGATGCAGACGCTGATGCGGATGCGGATTCCGATGCCGATGCAGACGCCGACGCGGATGCTGACGCCGATGCCGATGCGGATGCCGACGCCGACGCGGATGCAGACGCCGATTCTGATGCAGACGCTGACGCTGACGCAGATGCGGATGCCGACGCCGACGCCGACGCCGACGCCGACGCCGACGCCGACGCTGATGCTGATTCAGACGCCGATGCGGATGCCGATTCTGATGCCGACGCGGATGCCGATGCCGATGCAGATGCCGATGCAGATGCCGACGCAGATTCTGACGCAGACGCCGATGTGAAGCTGACCGTGACGATCATGCCGGGCGGCAAAACAACGGATACGTCAGATAATACGATCACCCATATCAATGGCGGCAGTGGCAACCCGAACGGGTACGATATCCAGAACGGCGTGATCGTGGCGATCGGCAGTAACGTGCATGTCTGGCTGACGCCGGATAGCCCGGATGGTGCCATCAAGGGCGACTTTGTACCTGAATCCGCCAGCGCGTCGCAGATTCACTATTACACCAGCAGCGGTAATGCCAATACCGACGACAGCGCAAAAGGGCACACCGATATCTTCGTAGTAGGTGACCATACGGGCGGTTATTACCAACAGAGTGACTGGCCGAACACCAAATATAACTTCGTCTCCCTCAAAGGGATCACGGGCAACGGTAACGTAACGGAAGGCGATGTCGGTAAAGATTATATTTTTGTTCAGGGTAATAGTGAGGATTACAAGGTAACTGGCGTCCCTCACCCGCAAAACCATCAGAACAACGATATTGATAATCTTCAGATTACCGATGAGAACGGTAAACATCCTTTCGAAAATGCTAACCATATCGAAGGCGTTGTCTTTGGCGACGGGCCATCGTCATCTCACGGCGGTAGCACCAACACTAGCTACTCGGTAACGTTGAATCTTGACGTTAATCTCGAAAGTTCCGATAGCAGCGACCATCTGAACTCGTTAACGGTTGGCGGGATTCCTGAACACGCGACCTTTAGCGGCAATTTCTCGGATGTCACTTATGATGCGGTCAACAAGGTCTATGTGCTGACCTTCGCCAGCGATACAACACACTATTCCGGACAGGTCAGCGTTGAATTACCGGATGGTAAGAGCACCCTCGGTGATATAACCCTGGATGTCGACTCCACCGCGTCCGATCAACTTGAACACCATTTCACCTTTGACGGTGAAGAGGGCGGGCAGCATGTCAGCGACAGTCACAGTGATAGCGCCGATGTAAACCATCTCGCGGATGTTCCTGATGAGACGCCAGTGACGCTGAGTCATATCGCCGATGAGAGTCATTCAGACTCGCTGTCGGATACCGACAGTCAGGCGCGGATGAGCAGCAGCGCCGCAGGCGATACGCAAACGACGGAGGTTGACCATAGCGTACTCACTGACAACAGCCACAGCGCATCGTTAATTGATGAGACAAGCTTAATGTTCAGTCCGCTGGCTGCCGATAACACACAAGGTCATGAAGAGACACCGACGGTATCAGCGGATCACGCGCCGTTGCCTCTTTCTGCAGAGGAGCAGGGTGAGACGGCATCTCCCCCGACTGCCACAGCAGAACATGACCAGCAGTTGAACTTTAGCGACATCATCCATGATGAAGAGCATCACGACCTCAGCAGTTTGATCCAGGCGGGGCCGCAGAGTGAAACGGCAGATAACGCGACGCAAGCCGTGCATGTTCCGGCCGAAGGCGGGATGACCGCGAATACCGACAGCTACGACGCTGGCCACGAAGCGATGGTGGATAACCTCATCTCTAAACCGGAAGAAATAAGCTGATACGCCGCCGCCAGGCTCCGCCGGGAGACTGAGCGGCGCATCACCGCAGGGTGAAATCAGGCTGGCGAGGGATTACGAGCGATTAAAAACAGCCAGAACGTAATTTCTCCTCCGGTTCCGCGGCATTTTCTCTGGTGGGGCGTACCCACTCAGAGGCATAACGAAAAGGAAGACAGGAATGAAATATGGTAGCCAGTTATTAATGGGGGCAGCATTGACCGTGTGCGCGGCACAGAGTCAGGCTACTACCCTTGAACAGGCGGTAAAAGACAGCCTGGCATGGCACCCACAAGTTAGCGCCTCGGCAAACAGCCGATACTCTGCTGAGCAGGATCTCCGTGCCGCCAAAGGCGGCTATCTGCCGTCGCTGGATCTCACTGCCGGGAGCGGCTGGGAACAAACAGACAACTCCACGACCCGTGCGGCAGGCGAGCATTTACGCAACCTGAACCGCAGCGAATCGGCTATTAACCTTACGCAAAACGTCTTCAATGGTTTTGCGACCACCAGCGAAGTCGCGCGCCAGAAAGCAACGGTAAACTCGCGCGCCTGGACCGTGTTGAATACCAGCGAAAGCACCGCTCTGCAGGCTATCCAAAGTTATCTTGATGTGCTGATGCGCGAGCAGATGGTTAAACTGGCGGAAGATAACCTGCACAATCACGAGCGCGTTTTCGACCAAATACGCCTTCGCACGACCCAGGGAGTAGGGCGTCAGGCCGACTACGACCAGGCGGAAGCTCGCCTGGCCCAGGCGCGGAACAATCTTTTAACCGAACAAACCAACCTGGAAGACTCCAGGGCTAACTATCAAAGCGTTACCGGCAAAGATGCCGACACGCTGGTGATGCCTGGCAAGATTACGATTCCCGCCTCGCTGGAGGCTGCGCGCAAAGTGATGCTGGAAAACAATGCGCTGCTTAAGCAGGCTGATGCCGATGTGGAAGCGACCCGTCAGCAGTATGAGGCGCAGAAATCGCGTTTTTACCCGAATGTTAACGTTGAGGTCGGCCGCACAATGGATAACAACCTTGACGGTACGCGCGGGCATAACCAGGAATGGCAGGCAATGGTGCGTATGCGCTACAACCTGTACAACGGTGGCAGCGATCAGGCTACGCTTACCTCTTACGCCTATAAAATGAAAGAGGCGCAGGATGTGAAAAATAATGCCCTGCGCCAGTTAAATGAAGAATTACGTCTTGCCTGGAATGCGAAGAACAACGCTGAACAACAGGTGCCGATCGCCAAAGAGTATGCTGAGCGTAGCGTGACGGTGCGTAGCGCCTATCAGGAACAGTTCAGCCTGGGCGATCGTACGCTGCTCGATATGCTCGACAGTGAAAATGAAGTCTTCACTGCACAACGCCGTTACGTTGAACTGCAATTTGTCGACATGTTTACCACCTATCGCATCAGTGCCCGTACGGGTGAACTGCTTAAAAGTCTGCATATTCAGCCGCCGTCAGCCTCAGAGCCGCTTGACCAGGCTCAGCGCGCGCAGGCGGAACTGCCGGAACTGAACTGATACGGCTCCGAAGAGTTGTGGGGTGACTGACGGCATAAAACCGGCAATCACCCCGTTGTTTTTGACCTGCGGCCCGAGCCTGCAGAATACTGAGGCAAAGAATGACGCCTGATACTGACATGCCTGAGAACGTTGATATTTCCCCCGAAGTTCCGGTCAGGCACGATCCCCGGCAAACCCATGATGATCCGTTGCTGGACGCGCTGATGATCATCTGCAAAATGCATAATATCGCGACCAGCCGCACGGTCCTGACGACAGGGCTGCCGCTGGAGTCCCATTCGCTGACACTGGAGGCGTTTCCACGTGCCGCAGGGCGTGCGGGGCTGAAAGCGCGCGTGATACAACGCCCGCTTGACAGCATTACCGCGCTGTCGCTGCCTGTCATTCTGTTGCTGAAAAACAATCAGACGGCGGTACTGACAGGCTGGGATGCCAGCCAACGGGCTCGTCTGCTGCCCGGCGAAACGGAAGGTGGTGAAATTACGCTATCGCAGGAAGCACTGGCGGAACATTACAGTGGCAGGGCGATTTTTATCTCCCCGGAGCATGAGTTTGATGCTCAGCCGACAGCTACGCTGCCGCGAACCACCGCCTGGTTTCAGGACACGCTTAAACTGTCTAAATTCCTCTACTTCGATGCGGTTATCGCCAGCTTTCTGGTCAATCTTGTAGCGCTGTGCGCCCCGCTGTTTGTGATGAACGTTTATGACCGGGTTGTGCCTAATCAGGCAACCGCTACCCTGTGGGTGCTGGCTATTGGTGTCAGTATTGCGTTTGCTTTCGATTTTGTACTGAAAATCCTGCGTGGAATTTGCCTCGATCTGGCGGGCAAAAAGACCGATCTGGTGGTCTCCTCGGCGCTGTTCGAGCGACTGCTGGGGATGAAGATGAAGCTGCGTCCTAAGCGGGTGGGCAGCTTTGCGCAGAATTTCCAGGAGTTCCAGTCGATACGTGATTTTCTCTCGTCACTCACCCTGACGGCCTTTATCGATTTCCCCTTTACCTTGCTAATTTTATTGGTGATTGGGGTTATTGGCGGGCCACTGGTGCTGATACCGCTGCTTTCCTATCCTCTGGCGTTACTGGTCAGCTGGCTTATTCAGCGCCCGCTCATGTCGCGGGTACAGAAAACCTATCAGCTGTCCAATGAACGTCAGGCAATGCTGGTAGAGACGTTAACCGGCCTTGACGCTATCAAAATCAATAACGCGCAGAGCGAGCGTCAGTACCAGTGGGAGCATCTCACCGGCCAGTTGAGCAAACTGGAGCTGCGGGTGAAATCACTCTCCTACGTGGCGGTGAATTTTACCTCCTGGCTGCAGCAGGCCAGCGGCGTGGCGATTATTGTCGCCGGGGTTTATGTCATTATCGGTGGCAATCTGAGTATGGGCGGGCTGATCGCCTGCTACCTGCTGCATCGCCGTGCGATGATGCCCATCGGCCAGCTATGCAGCCTGATAACCCGTTACCAGCGCGCGCGAATGACGAAATCCACCATCGACAGAATGATGGGGCTGGAGCAGGAAGTGCAGGAGGGGGAAGTGCCGCTTAAGCGTGAAACCCTCTCAGGCGCGGTCGAACTGCGTGATGTGACATTTTGCTATCCCGGCAATCAGTATGCCTCGCTAAGCAATGTCTCCCTGGTCATTCAGCCGGGTGAAAAGGTGGGCATTATCGGTCGTAGCGGTTCTGGAAAAAGCTCGCTGGCAAAATTACTGGTTGGTTTTTACCAGCCGGACAGCGGCAGTGTGCTGATCGACGGCATCGATCTTCGCCAGATCGATGTGCACGATCTGCGTCATAACATTGGCTACGCTCCGCAGGATATCCACTTATTCAACGGCACGCTGCGGGAAAATCTCCTCTACGGCGCAAGCTACGTTGACGATGAGGCCATGCTGCGGGTCGCGAACCTGACCGGGGTTCATGAGTTCGCCCGCCGTCATCCTTCTGGTTACAACATGCAGGTTGGCGAGCGTGGAATGAGCCTTTCCGGTGGGCAGCGCCAGGCGGTTACGCTGGCGCGGGCGTTGTTGCTCGACCCGCCGGTACTGCTGATGGATGAACCCACCAGTTCAATGGACAACACCAGTGAAGATCTGATCAAAAAAGCGCTGGCACCGGTTATCAGTAACAAAACGCTGTTGCTGGTGACGCACCGTGCGTCGCTGTTGTCGCTGGTGGATCGTCTGATTATCGTCGATAACGGTAAGATCATTGCCGACGGCCCGAAAGAGAGCGTTATGAGCGCGCTGAAAAAGGGACAAATTCATGCGAATCGTTGATGCGCTTAGCCGCCTGATGAACTGGCTGTCAGGAGAGAAACCCTCGGCAACCTTTACGACCAATGAGGTCAACAAAGCGTTGATTGATGATGCTCCCCGGGTGGTGCGCGTAACCTTGTGGGCCATTTTCGCCTTCTTTATTGCCATGATCATCTGGGCTTCACTGGCCGAGATTGATGAAGTGACGCGCGGGGAAGGGCGGGCCATTCCCTCATCCCGTCTGCAAAAAGTCCAGAACCTTGAAGGTGGGATTGTCGCCGAAGTTTTTGCTCATGAAGGCGAGGTGGTGCAAGCTGGCGCGCCGCTGTTGCGTCTGGATGATACCCGTTTTCGCTCTAACGCCGGAGAAAGTGAGGCCGATAAACTGGCGCTGGAAGCACGGATCCAACGCCTGACCGCTCAGCTTGATGATGCCACCGAACTGACGCTGTCGCCGGAAATTACCAACCAGGCACCGGACATCGCCAGTGGTGAAATGGCGCTGTTTGCCAGCGTTAATAAACGTATTCAGAGTGAACTTGCCGGACTGAACGAACAGTTGATTCAGAAGAAGCAGGAACTGCTCGATTTTCAGGGTAAATTGACGCAGTACCGGCGTAGCCTTGAGTTGCAACAGCAAGAGATCACCATGTCTGAACCGCTGGTGGCAAAAGGGGCAATCTCAAAAGTGGAAATGCTGCGTCTGCGTCGCGCCGGCGTTGAGACGCAGGGGCAACTGGATTCCGTCATCCTTGCGATTCCTCGCGCGAAGGCGGCAATTAAGGAGATTGAAAATAAAGTCAGTGAAACGCGTGGTCGTTACCGTAGCGATGCGCTGGAACAACTTAACCAGGCGCGTACCGATCTGAGTAAAATTGAAGCCTCAGGTAAAGCGATCACCGACCGGGTAAACCGCACGCTGGTGACTTCGCCGGTCCGCGGCATCGTCCAGCAACTTCTGGTGAACACCATCGGCGGGGTGATCCAGCCGGGCAATGACATTGTGGAAATCGTTCCGCTTGATGACACATTGCTGGTTGAGGCGAAAATTCGCCCGCAGGACATCGCCTTTTTGCGACCGGGGCAGGAAGCGACGGTGAAATTCACCGCCTACGACTACACCATTTATGGTGGGCTTAAGGGCAAACTTGAGCAGATAAGCCCTGATACGGTGACCGACAAAGACGGCAAGAGTTTTTATATCATTCGCCTGCGTACTGATAAAAACCACCTCGGCACGGATGAAAAGCCGCTGTTGATTATTCCGGGGATGGTGGCCTCGGTGGATATCATTACCGGTAAGAAAACCATCCTGGCCTATTTGCTCAAGCCCATTCTTCGCGCCAGAGCAGAAGCGTTCCGCGAGCGCTAATTGTTATGACTAAAAAGCCTGCGAAGCAGGCTTTTTGGGTAACTTAAGCTGTTCTGCTCTTGCCCGACATAAGTTAAATTTAGCCTAATAACCACATTTTATTTATGGTATTAACCCCTGCGATGCGCTTACCCTAACGTTGCCTCTTTCTTCTGCTGCTTTCTCTTCTGGTTTGAGTTTAACTCACACTAAGTTGCAGTTTTTATCGTTTTGCAAACGAGAATCTTTCAACAATACTGAGACAATAAATCAGATCGGGAGATCATTTAATTAATTAACACACTATTACTCTGTTGGGGAGTTATTGGCATTTATCGGCAACTTCGAAACTCTCAAAACAAAAATTCTCCTGTTGCGATACATTATTTCGATATCCTGGGGACACGCGTGTTTATTTATCCGGGTAAAGAAATTAAAAGCAGTAGATAAAAATACCCTCGCTGAACTTTGAATAAAGACTGTCAGTTTAATAAGGTACATAAGATGACATTAGAGATGTTGAATTATTTAATTGAATTTGCATTAAACAATACCTCGAAATCACCTGATAGTAAAATAACCGCTGGTGGCCATCAACAGCCATCAGATGATGAATTATCGGCTTTCATTGCATCACTTTCACAAAAAAAAGAGAGTGGTGATGCGCTGTCAAAGATTAAATATCGCTTAGAACTGCTCTTTGCTGCGCAACAAGACTCAGCAAAAGCAGAACAATTATTATCTGCCAATACCCCGACGGAAGAAGAGGCCTGGCCGGTCATGAATTTCGCGCACTGGCCTGCGGTGCATTATGCCGCCTCAGGCGAGGTACAGACGCCTGAATCCGAAGCCTATTTTCAACGTATTACAGCCGCAGCGGCGACGATACGTTCTGCCATTACCGACGCAGAACGCGCGAAAGGCACATCTGCCTTTCATACTCTTGAAAAGATTTTGGCTCTCAACAGCGCTTTGCCTGAGCGGTATAAAGCGATGGCAAATATTCAGTATTAGTCGCCAGTCAGGTATTTCCGGAATAATGATGCGGGTAATACGTGTTTGTTGTCCGCCGCAAATATACGGCAGATAACAAACAAGTATTACCCGACGTTTACCCATGCCGCTGCCATTGCCGGCCCGGAGCAAGGAAATGTTCAAAAAGCGTCAATCCCCGCAGAACAGAGCGAAAAGAGCATTAAAGGTTTTAACCATTTTTGTCTCGGGTTTATGAATCTCTTCGGCTGTGGCAGTGGTTTGACGAAAAGCCTCTCATTTAAATCGCCACTGGACGGGCCAGGGTTGTCGACGACAACTTTCCTGCTTGCCTGTGCTTGCAGGATATCGCTACAGCTTTTTAACAACGCAGACAGCTTCCGGTTATTTATCTTCAGTTTTAATAAATAAGAAAGTCTGGCAGACATGAAACTCCTGTATAAGGTAAAACGCGTTGGTATCAGGCCCTCTGCGGACGTGCCACACCTTCCACTTCACAACTCCCCCCATTTCTCCGAAGCCTTATCACCTAACCCATTGATAATGGTTTTCCTGCGTATGCCGATATTTGAGTTAGGTAAACTTAACTTAATAATTGACTATCTTTTACAGTTTTTATTACACGATTACATACCTTGACATAGATGTTACCAATAGGTAATTATGACGTGAAGCAATAGTATTTTTCTTATTTATGACTCGTTATTCCGGCCACGCCATTTATCCACTCACGGTGACGTCGGGATAACATGAGCACCATCAGGTTCGGCGGGTCTTTTATCTTTCTTTAATAAAGGGCTCGTCAGACAATGGGGTTTCGTTCAGGTCGTCGTTGTTATTACCACCTTTGTGTAATCACTCTTTTTTTACCCTTTGTCATTCCTGTCACTCAGGTTGAGGCCGCAACGCGTTCGTCCCCGGCGCACTCTATTTCTGAGGATTCCTCGCCGGGCGGACTGTTTGCCGCGCTGCGGAGCACTCTGCTTCATCACCCCAGTCTGGCCAGTCAGCAGGCTCTGGTGCGTTCCAAAGAAGCCAGCGCTGACAGTGCCCGCGCGGCTCGTTTGCCAACGCTTGGTGCAAGTGCAGGGTCGGGGCAAATTGCGGGATACAATGACTCCCGTACTACCACACTGAGTGTTTCGCAGCCGTTATGGGCTTTTGGGCGTATCGACAGTGCCATCGACTATGCCGACAATGACACCCTTGCTCAACAAGCCACGGCCTGGGCTACCCGTCGTGAGTTGCTGGAAGATACCGCAGTGGCTTACGCAAATGTTCAGGGTATTCGCGAGCGCCTTACCGTTGCTGAATCAAACGTTAACAATCATCAGGCGTTGCAGGAGCAGATCCAGCGCCGTGCGCAGGGAGGACTGGCTTCTTCGGCCGATGTCAGCCTGGCGAAGGCCCGATTGTTACAGGCACGCGCGTCGTTCGAACAGGCCAAATCGGACCTGCGTACCGCTGAATCCACGCTGTTGTCCTTGACCCAGGTGCCAGTCGCAAGCGAACTGCCCGTCCCTGACAGCATCCTCAGGCTGCCCGCCGACAAGTCTGTACAGGAACAAATACTTGCACAGAGTGCGACTGTGCGAGCGCGCGAAGCGGCGGTCACCCTTGCCGAATCTGATGTGGAACGTCAGCGCACCTCATCGCGACCAACCGTCTCTCTGCAAGCTTCTCGCAACGAATATTCCAGTATGCCTAACCAGAGAGATAATAATACGGTCAATGTCGTTGTAACCGGCACGATGGAGGGGCTGGGGCTGGTGTCCCGTGGTCTCCAGAACGCGGCGCTGGAACGCGTGGAATCCGCGCGACAGGATCTGGCCGAACAACGCCACAGCGAAGATGTTCAGACGCGCCAGTTGCTTGATCAGCGTGATGCTAACCAGACGCTGATGGCCGGTTATGAGCAGTCTGTCGTCGAACTTAGCGGCACGCTGGCATCTTTCCGTCGCCAGTACGAATCGGGCTACAAGAGCTGGCTGGATGTACTGAACGCCGTACGTGAATTAACCGAACAACAACAAGCGCTGGTATCGGTACGATCGGCATGGCGGGTCGATTGTCTGCGCCTGGCCGCACGCACGGGCCGTATGGACGATACCACTGGCGCCCTGCCCACGGGCACACAATTTGCTAACACGTCTGCGAGCCAACCCTGATGATACCTGTTCCTCTCCCTGAATTACTGGCTTTGCTGGACAAGCTACACGCCCCGGTGAATAAAGCGGCATTAACGCAGGCCTGCGCGCGTGCACAGTCCGTTCCTCCGTTGACCGATCGCCCGCAGGATTATGTGCGCGGTTTACTGTCAGACGCAGGAATGAAAGATGTCCGGCTGGCATTGCTCCCCTGGCGGCGTTTTGATCCACGCCATCTCCCGGCACTGATGTGGCACGAACAGACATGGTGGCTGGCCGAACGACACAATGAGGAGGGGAGAACCGACACCCTCACTCTGACCCGTCAGGGTGTCGAGACCCGAACGCTGGCGGTAGACGACATTGTGACCGGAGCGCCGGGTACGGCTGCGAATGACGAAACGGCTGTCCTCTGGCTCAGCCTGGCTTCACACGTACAGTCGGAGAACCTCTCGGAGAGCGAAAATCCGGCCATGCGTCTGGTCTGGCGAGAACTGTTGCGCGACCGCCGTTGGGTGTTCCGGGTGGCGGCTGCCACGTTGCTGGTAAAACATCCTGGCCATTCCCACATCGCTCTTCGCTATGCAGGTCTACGATCGCGTCGTGCCCACTCTTGCCTGGGCGACACTGACCACGCTTGTGGCGGGGATGGGGCTGGTCGTTGGACTGGACTGGCTGCTCAAAACATTGCGTGCCCATATCATGGACAGCGTTGCCAGCAGTGTGGATAAACGCCTTTCCCAGCATGTCTATGAACATTTGTTGCATCTGCAACTCGACCAGCAGCCCGGCAGTCTGGGCACACTGGCTGCGCAGGTGGGGGCACTGGATTCTGTACGACAGGTTTTCTGTGCTGGTCTTGTCTTCGGCATTGTGGATCTGCCGTTTGCCCTTCTGTTTATCGCACTTATTGGTCTGATCGGCGGTCCCGTCGGCTGGGTTTACCTGGGAATGCTCCCCATCGCGCTGGCGCTTGGCCTGTACACCCGTCTGCGCTTACGCCGTCTCACGCGCCAACAGATGCTTCGCAGTAATGAGCGTCTGGGCCTGTTAGTCGACAGTATTCGCGGTGCTGAGACCCTGCGCGCCAGTCATGCTGGCTGGCGTTTTGCACAAGACTGGCAGACGCTCAGTCATTCCATCGCAGGCTATAGCATTCAGCAAAAATCCCTCAGCCAGTTCTGCACTACCACCACCGGCAGTCTTTCGACGCTGGCGTATATCATGGGGATTGTCGTGGGAGTTTGGGGCGTTGAGGCCGGATATTTAACCACCGGTGGCATGGTAGCGTGCAGTATTCTGGGTGGTCGTGTCATCGGTCCGGTAAGCCAGGGTGTTCAGTACCTGATGCAGTGGCAGCAGGTCCGGGAGGCGCTGGATATGGTGAACAACCTGCTGCGCAAACCCACTGAGCGCCGCCCGGGACAGACCCTGCTGCTGCCCGATCGCCTGCCAGAACATATGAGTGTGGAAAAGCTGCGCTTTGCCTTTCCGCACTCTCCGGTACAACAACTCAATATTCCTGCGCTCCACTTTCAAGCCGGTGAACGCGTTCTGCTGCTGGGGCCTGTTGGCGGCGGAAAATCGACGTTGCTCAAGATTCTGGCCGGGCTGTATCGCCCCGGTGAGGGCCGTGTGCGCCTGGGCGATGTGGATCTGTGGGAGATTGATCCCCAGGTGGTCAGTGCCCAGGTTGGCTATCTGCCGCAAGCGGTACAGCTCTTCAAAGGTACGCTGCGAAGCAATCTGATGCTCGCAGGCGCAGTCAGCGACACCACGCTTGCAGAGATCATCCGTGATCTGGCGCTGGATCAGGTGGCTGCCAGCAATCCGCTGGGTATGGATATGGCTATCAGTGAAGGTGGTTCAGGCCTCTCTGGCGGTCAGCGCCAGCTGGTTGGTCTGGCACGTGTGCTGATGTCTCGTCCTCGTATCTGGCTTCTGGATGAACCGACGGCCTCGCTTGATGGCGAAGCTGAGACGCGTGTCTGGAAAGCATTACAGGCCAGGCTGCAGCCAGAAGATATCCTCATCGTTGCCACTCACCGTCCGATGGCCGCCGTCCATTTTGCTACCCGCGTGCTTGTCGTACAGGAAGGTACGGTTGTACGTGATGGCGCTCCTGACAAGGTGATACCAGGACTGATGGCCCGCGCCACTGGCTCGCGGCCCACCGTTGAGGTAACGAACGTAAAAACACATATGCCCGCAGCATCACATTCAGCAGGAGTCCTTAATGGCCGTTGAACTGTTTGACGACGAGGTCGCTGACGCCGCGCGCGTGCATCGGCTGGAAAATTACCACCGTAGCCGAGTCCCCGCTGGACTTATCTGGAGCATCGTCGCCCTGGTCCTGGGTTTTGTCATATGGGCTATGTATTTTCACATTGATGAAGTCGCACGGGCGCACGGTGAAGTTATCGCCAGCAGCCGGGTGCAGATTATCCAGACCGTGGACGGTGGCGTACTTTCCGAACTGCGTGTCAAAGAGGGGGATCATGTTAAGGCAGGGCAGATTCTGGCTCGCCTCGATCCCACCCGCGTGGAGGCGGCGGCGGGTGAAGTTGACGCGCGCATCGCCGGTCTCAGGGCGCGTATTGCCCGACTTCGCGCAGAATCAACGGGACAATCCGCTCCCCAGTTCCCCGCAGATCCCGGTCCGGCATTACGCGAGCAGGCTGATATTGAGCGCGCACTGTTTCTGCAACGCCGTCAAAGCCTGCAGGAAGATATAACCGCGCTGCAAACCGCCGTGAATTTAGCCAGTCAGAAACTCAGTCTGGTGAATGGGCTGGAACGCTCTGGCGATGTGAGCGCCAGTGAGCGACTCAATGCACAGCGTGAACTCAATGATGCCCGCGCCCGCCTGCTTGGTCGACGCAATAAGTTTTTGGATGACGCGCGGGCCGATCTCACCAAGGCAGAAGATGACCTCGGCCAGACGTTGCAACAGATGGCCGGTCGTCGACAGCAAGTACACGATACTGTTTTCACGGCCATGGGGCCTGGGATCGTTAAAAATGTACGCGTCACCACGCTGGGCGGGGTATTACGTGCCGGTGATGAGATCATGCAGATCGTTCCGTCAGATGATGCCCTGATCATAGAGGCCAAGGTTCTGCCTGCTGATATTGCCCGCGTTCAGGTTGGACTGCCGGCCACAGTGCGCCTTGATCCCTTCGATTACACCATTTATGGGGCATTGCAGGGGGAGGTGATTTACGTATCGGCCGACACCCTCAAAGAAAGCACCTCACGTGGTGAAGAGATCTACTACCGCGTCCATGTTCGTTTGAAAAGCCATGCTGAGGGTCTCTCAGACCATCAGGAAGATGGGCAACTTGTGCGCAGTACAACGGGGCGCCAGCTTGACATCCTGCCGGGCATGACATCCCAGCTCGACATCCGTACCGGTGATCGCACGCTGATGGACTTTTTACTTAAACCTTTGCGCAAAACACTCAGTGAATCATTCCAGGAGCGATGACACCGCAGGTGGCCGTTGCAACCCGATTTTCCTGTCCGCCCCAGAGAGAGTTAACACATTATGAAACCCGAGACCCAGATGAAGCCACGCCAATATACGCTCAGTACCGGTAAAACCCGCATTACCTTGCAGGCCGGGCAGACCAATATTCACAAGGCTGCGCCGGGTGAATCTTACCGGGTGCTTAAACGCCAGGGTGAAAATGATCAGGAAAAACTGGCCGATGACGTTGTGGCTTCACGTCACGGACAGGATCTGCAGCTGGACTATGCCGATGGCACCACGCTGACCCTACAGGGCTGGTATACCGAAAGCGATACCAGTGTCACCCTGCCTGCCGATGGTACATCTACCCAGGTGCTTACTCCCGCCAGCACCGAAGGGGCAGCTCTGGCCGACGGCAGCCATGTTCTTTATGCGCACGGTTCTCCGGACGCGCTGGCCAGCATGACCTCAGGCCACCCCGGGCTGGAAGGTATCTTAGCTGACCTGCATGATGGCTCGGTAGTGACTGGCCATCCTGTCACGTATCTTCCTCAGTCGCACTCTTATGCGGGCTATATCGCCAGTGCCCTCGGGCTGGGGGGCGTGGTCGGGGTTGCAGCGGCAAGCGGTGGCCATGGTGGACATGACAAGGGTGGCGATAACGGTGGGGGAGAAGCCCCGGTACAGAATGCCGTCCAGCTCAATTTTGTCGGCGGTCCGGCGCTCAGCGGTAACGATTTGAATGTGGAGATTTATCAGGCCGATGGCAAAACGCTGATTGGCACGGGAACGCTGGGACCCAATGGCTCGGTCACCGTGTCTGCTGGCAGTTACAGCGGCGTTGTTATTGTTAAACTTGTCAACAGCGGCAGTGCTGCTGATTACCTGGACGAAGCAACAGGCGCGGGTAAAGATCTCTCTGCTCAGCTCTGGAGCATGGGTGTTATCTCCGGAAACAACAGCACCCTCGTTCTCAATATTAACGTGTTAACTACCATCGCTTACACCAAGGCCCAGGAAGCTATCGGCGGCACGCCTGACAATCCGGCCACCCTGAGCGCTACCCAGGTGACCGACACGGCCAGCGCTATCAGCAGCCTCTTTGGCGTGGATAATGTTCTGAACACAACGGTCACCGCAACCAACGGCGGCAGTTTTGATGCTGCTGATGGCTTGAGTGCCGGTGAAAAATATGGCCTTCTGCTGGCGGCATTCTCCGGTGCAGAGGCCAACGCAGGGGCGACCACCCAGACCATCCTGGACACCGTCGTTTCCGGAATCACACTCGGCAGCAGTAACAATATCTCCGATAGTGCGCAGTCGTTGCTTATTAAAGGCGCAGTGACCGCCAGTGATGCATCCGGCGGCGTCAGCCTCATTATTGATACCCATGCTCCTGTCTTTAGCAGCACAACGACGGCCAGCGTGGATGAGAACATCGGGGCAGGTAAGGTGGTCTGGACCGCCGCTGCAACCGACCCCAGTCAGTTCAGCTATAGCATGGGCACTACCGCTGATAGCGCACTGTTCAGCATCAATGCCTCCACCGGTGCGGTCACGCTTACCGGCAACCCGGACTATGAAAGCAAAGCCAGCTACAGCTTCACCGTTATTGCCACCGATGCGGCCGGCAATGCCAGCAGTCAGACGGTAACCCTGGCAGTCAACAACCTCGACGAAGTTGCACCGACCATCACCAGCGGCGCAACGGCTGCGGCGATCAACGAAAACAGCGGTGCGGGTCAGGTGATTTACACTGCCACGGCGACCGACAGCGGCGATATCAGCGGCGGGGTGACCTTCTCGCTCAAAGCGGGCAGCGACGCGGGGCTTACCATCAACCCGACCACCGGCGCGGTCACGCTCACCGGCAACCCGGATTATGAAAGCAAAGCCAGCTACAGCTTCACGGTTGTTGCCACCGATGCGGCCGGCAATGCCAGCGACCGGACGGTCACG
>NZ_JBCIVJ010000046.1:0-13262 GCF_039409775.1 Phytobacter palmae
TAACCCTGAGCGCAACGCAGGCGGACGGCTCCGCACTGCCTGCATGGCTGAGCTTTACCCCGTCGACCGGGACGTTTTCCGGCACGCCTGGCAACGCCGATATCGGTAGTCTGGTCATTCGGGTGACCGCGACCGATGCAGGGAATACGTCAATCAGCACCACCTTTAGCCTGACGGTTACCCGCGCGGGCATTACCGGCGGCGATCCGCAGTTCCGTATTTCAGATGGTGCGAACGGACCACGTCCGCTGGACAGCCGAACACCTACTCTCCAGCCTCAGGAGGCTGGCACACCGCCGCTCAACGCATTGATTACCCCCGCCTCTCTCGGCAGCTTTAATGCCGGACGCACCGCCGGGAGCAGTTCGATGATGGCCTCCATCTTCGGCACCACCAGCGATGGGGCAAGCGGGGGAGATGCGACGAAGAGCGAAGTGGCGAATGTCTTCGGACGCGGCTCATCGTTCGGCAGCCATTTTGAGAGTTCGCTGGGCTCATTCCCCAGCTTTAACAAAGATCCGGCGCTGGGCGGCACCTCGTCGCTGGCCAGCGTCTTCTCCGGCATTTATCTGCCTTCACTGACACCGATGGAAGTGTTTACTGGCGGTAGCTGGAAAGATATCAACCTGCATGCACAGGGAGTGACAGAACAGGGGCAAGAACAAGCGACAGCCGCGTTTACCCCATCGTTCCACCGGCAATTACAACACATTGGCGATGCCCAAGGACAACGACTGTCTGCCATTGAACAGGCGTTGTACGACCGGGGCCAGCAGGGCTAATAACGACAAGACTACAGTAAAAGGCGTTAATTCTATGATGAACGTGATGGTGGCAAACCGGTTGTCGGTGGTGACAACTGTGAGTGGCAGCGAAATGATGCGTAAAGGCCGCAAGCTTTTTGCGTTGAGCGCGCTGGTCGTAGCGCTAAATGGATGTGCCGTGACCAGCGACCCGATTACCAAAAAAGAGAGCGAACAACGCAGCCAGCAGGATCGGGTA
The DNA here is from genome assembly GCF_039409775.1 of Phytobacter palmae. Lineage (NCBI taxonomy): Bacteria > Pseudomonadati > Pseudomonadota > Gammaproteobacteria > Enterobacterales > Enterobacteriaceae > Phytobacter > Phytobacter palmae. The sequence goes on from NZ_JBCIVJ010000046.1 coordinate 1,003, forward strand.
GCGATGTTCAGCCAGCAGGAGCCGGTTACCGCGCCAATCACCCTGTATGACGCGATGGCCCGCGCGCTGAAATATAACCTCGAGTCGCGCTTAAAAGTCATGGAAAGCGCGCTGGCCCAGCAGCAACTGGATCTCTCCCGTTATGACATGCTACCGAAGCTGGCAGCTTCGGCGGGCTACGTAGGGCGCAACAATGCCAGCGCCTCCAGTAGCCGTAGCGTGGAAACCGGACAAACTTCTCTGGAACCCTCCACCTCGCAAGATCGTGACCGCGATGTGGCAGACCTGACGATGGTGTGGAACGTGCTCGATTTTGGCGTTAGCTACGTCAGCGCGAAACAGAAATCGGATCAGCGCTGGATTGCCGAAGAGCGTAAACGCAAAGTGGTACATACCATTTTGCAGGATGTCCGCTCCGCCTACTGGCGTGCGGTTGCCGCCGAGCGACTGCTGGGCCAGATCGATACGCTGATTGACCGGGTAAACCAGGCGCGTGAAGCCAGTGAGCGGATGACCGCCCAGCAGGTCGGTGACCAGGTTGAAGCTCTGACCTATCGCCGTGCGCTGATTGAGGCTACCCGCCAACTGGAAGAGCAGCGCCGCGCGCTGTCGCTGGCAAAAACCGAACTTGCCACGCTGATGAACCTGCCGCTGGACACCCCCTATAAACTGGCACTGCCCGCCAGCGGCGACGAGACGGTTCCGCAGCTGAATATGGATCAGAAAACCCTGGAAGAGACCGCGCTGGTGAGCCGCCCGGAACTGCGTGAGCAGGATTATCAGGTGCGTATTAACGCCGCCGAAACCCGTAAAGCGCTGCTGCGTATGCTGCCAGGTATCGAGATTAGCGCAGGCGGCCACTACGACAGCAACTCATTTTTGGTCAACAACAGTTGGGCCGACGTGGGGGTAAAAGCCACCTGGAACCTGTTCAACCTGATGTCTGGCCCGGCGGCGCACAGTGCAGCGAAGGCCAACGAGCAGGTAGGCGAGTTGCAGCGTCAGGCGATGTCGCTGGCTATCATGGCGCAACTGTACGTGGCGCGCGCCAACTACAACGAAGCGCTGCGTCAGTATAAAACCAGCGAAGAGTTGCGTGATCTGGACGGGCAAATCGTTCAGCAACTGCGTAACCGTTACAAAGCCAACAGCATCGGTGAGTTACAACTGATTCAGGGCGAACTGAATGCGCTGAACGCCGATCTGCGTCAGGATCTGGCCTATGCGGAACTGCGTAACACTTACGGACAGATTATCTCCAGCGTGGGGGTAGATCTGCTGCCGAAGACACTGCCGTCTGACAAACTGGCGGATATCAGCAACGCGCTGCGCCAGTCGGAAGCCAACTGGCAGCAAGGGAAGATCAGCACACTGCAATCGTTCTGATAATGCGCTAACACGAAACACGCAAGAGCCTGTAATACAGGCTCTTGTTTATTAGAAGAAACACCAGCCACATCAATAATATTCACTAACGGACAATGAAGGCGTTCTCTTTATCTTTCTCTCAAAAAGCCCGAGCTTACCTGACCTACCTGACAAGCTTTTATTAACTGGAGTATCCTGAATGGCATACTTAATTTATGGACAATAATAAAGAGCTAAGATGGCAACGACCGCCCCACACAACATATTACAAGCCTGGCAACGCATAGAGTTTTTCCAACCCTATTCCGTTGAGAAGAAAGATAACAGCCTGTTAATTTCTCTTAAACAACTGGAAAGCGCAGGAGATAACGTTCTCCCCTGGCTCTGTGAGAGATTGCGTAAAGAACATGAGATTCCGGATAGAGTTACTTACGCTGTACATATTGGACTCTTTGAAAAATCCCTTGCTAATAAGATTAGCCAGGGCGTCTTTGGGCCTGATGCTGATAATCTAAAAGAAGAACTCGAACAGCGACTGGACCAGGAAGGCATAACCTGTTTTGCAAAAATATTATTGAGCACAGATGGTGCTCCAGCGTTAGATAAACTCTCTGTCAGTTCGCTCCCCTGGGCCTTAGGTCATCTGAAAGAAAAACGCTTTTCATCTCTGTGCTCAGAAATATTCACTGCGGATTGCCAACATCTTGCTGATGCGCTCAGTAGTTTCCAGAGCACCTTAAAACCTGTTCACGAAAACGGCTCCGGTGTTTTACGGGCAGAGAATATTTTAACCTTATTACACAGTCACCTGACCCAATGGGCTGATTTTATACCGCCCTGGGAATATGTTCTGCAAATAGACTGGTCCGAGCGAAACGGCGATATCGCACAAGACTCCGCTGAGGTTGAAAACGAAGACGAAGAAGAACTCAGCCTCAATGATAAAGCTTTAAAGCTCCCTATTCTGAATAGCTTCTATTTTGAAGACTTAGAGCGTGCTATTGCAGGATTGAAGCGAGGGGATAAATCTAAAGTGCTCAGGACATACCTTTCCGGAAAATCAACAAGAAAAGAACCCTCTCTCTATTCACCGGAGGGGCTGACGGCAATCATTAATAATCTCCACCCCTCTAAAATGCCTGCCGGAAGGTGGCCTTCTGAACCTGAACATGCCATGACGTTGATGCAACAGTTCGCCATCAACACGGCGATTGAAGAGCTGGACGAAGGAGGCATACTTTCGGTAAACGGCCCACCGGGAACAGGGAAAACCACCCTGCTGCGCGATCTCGTGGCTCATAATATTGTGGAGCGTGCGCGAAGGCTTTCTCGCTTCAATAGCATTGATGAAACGCTGGATAAAGAGGGTTTCATCGTGCCGGAATTGACCGGCTTCGAAATGGTTATCGCCTCATCAAACAACGCTGCGGTAGAGAACATATCAAAGGAGTTACCGCAGAAAAAATCTATCGCTGAGGAATTTTGTACGCTCGATTACCTGGCCCCCACAGCCAACCAACTCGCGGCAGAAAACCTACCCAAAAGTGCCCGAAAAAAGGGTAAAAACAGAGAAGGAAAAGAGCGTGATTATCATTTTTTCAGGCCTCTGGAGCAGGAAAAACAGTGTTGGGGAATGATCTCTGCCGCACTGGGTAAAAAAGCAAATCGAACCAGATTTGGCCAACGTTTATTAATGAATGAGCATTTCCTGCGTGGAACGCCCTCTGAAAAATCACGCCCGGAGAATGAAAATTTCCTCAGCCTGTGGCGCTGGAAAAGCCTGCAAAGCAAATTATCTTTTGCAGACGCACAAACCCATTTCCGGGACTGCCTGCAACAAACAGAGGTAATTAAAGCAGATCTGATCAGATATGCAGCCCTGTTACGCCTACGTACTATCCCTGTTGATGAAAATATCCTGTCGGATCTGGAAAAAGCGAAACAGCAGTGTCTGGCCCTTTCCTCAAACCTGGCAAACATTGAGCGCAACCAGCAAAAAAATAATGTGGAACTTACGCTTGCGCAAAAGGAAGAGAGCCGACTCAAGCTGGAAAAATTTGGCTGGTTCGCACATCTTTTTAACCGAAAAGAGCTTCAGGAACATCGTCAATCAGAGGGTAACAATCGCCAGCGCTTAGAAAAGCTTGTGGCTTTAAAAGAAAAAAATGCGCGGGATATTACAGAAGGTAATAAGCAGCTTGCTGATGCACGTCAAAAAGCGCAGGAATTAGAAAAACAAATTAAAAATATCCAGCAGCAGAAAGAACGTGAGCACATTGAACTGCAAAAATTACAACAGCGCTATCCTGATATAAGCCTGCCTGACGATCAGAAAGATATCTCCGATGCCACTGTGCAACGTACCGCATACTGGCAAAATACGGCAATCAACCGCCAGCGCTCCGCACTTTTTATCGCGGCCATGGAACTTCATAAAGCGTGGCTCTACGAAGCGTTAGGGAAAATAGAGTTCCGCAGAAAATTGATGTCGCTATACGGCTTCCTTGATAAACCGCACCTGGAAAGCAGCCCATTACGCTGGTGGCAACTGCTGTGCATGTTTGTCCCCGTCATCTCGACTACCTTTGCATCTGTTGGGCGTATGCTGCATGGCGTTAACGGTAACGAATTGGGCTGGTTAATGATCGATGAGGCCGGTCAGGCTTCTCCACAGCAGGCCGTTGGTGCTATCTGGCGCGCGAAAAGGGTTCTTGTGGTAGGTGATCCCCTGCAGATTGAGCCTGTGTTTACAACATCTCCTGCACTTGTTGAGCGTATCTGTCAGGATGCGCTGGATAACCATGCAGACGACTGGAACCCAGGGAAAATATCCGTTCAACAAGTCGCCGATCGTGCTAATCACTGGGGATGCGCGCTGGAGGTTATGGGCAATGAGGAATGGATTGGCATTCCTTTATGGGTCCATCGTCGTTGTAATGAACCAATGTTTAGCCTGGCAAATAAGATGGCTTATAACAACAGGATGATCCATGGGTTAAATGCGGAGAAAATTCGTAGCAAGCCTGTTAATGGAGTTCTCAATAATCAGTGGCTTATTTCTGTGGGCGGGCTTGCGAAGAAACAATACCGCGATAGTCATGGGAAAAGCTTAATTGTTCTTCTAGAGCGTCTGTTGGCTGAAAATGTAGTCCTGAGCAGCATTTATGTCATTACCCCTTTCAAAGCCGTTAAGGCAGAGCTTCTCGAATTACTCAAGAAACGCGATCTCAGGACCTGGAATAAATATGCCCCGTGGCTAAAACGTAGTGATATTGATAAATGGCAACAACAATGTATTGGGACCGTTCATACTTTTCAGGGGAAAGAAAACGACATCGTCATTTTTGTGCTTGGATGCGATAAAGATAACAATGGTGGTGCCAGTTGGGCCGCCAGCAAACCTAACTTACTCAATGTGGCGCTAACCAGAGCGAAGAAAAATATCTTCGTGATAGGCGATCTGACGGTCTGGGAAACACTCCAATGGTTTGATGATGTTGCGGCTACACTGCCTGCCGCTCTCCCGGAATCCATTGCTGAACCGGCATCCGAAGATACGTTATTGCTTTAGCCATCAGGAACCGGGTTATGAGGGCGAACCAGTCGTCTGATAACACGGTTCCGCGCTTACAGAGCGCGGGGATAATGGCCGTACAGCACTGCATTAATCTGGTCTTAAACGTACTTAAGACAAGCGTATCCACCATTGCTTTTCCCCGGTGAAAATAGTACGGTCACACGCAGATAATTCCTCGTGAATGGTAAAAATTATGCCGATAATTCAGTCTGTTGAACGTGCTTTGCAGATCCTGGACCTGTTTAACGATCAGGCGACGGAACTCAAAATCACCGAGATAAGCAAACAGATGGGATTGAGCAAAAGCACCCTTCACTCGCTTCTAAAAACGCTTCAGCTTCATGGCTATATCGATCAGAACCCGGATAACGACAAATATTGTCTGGGGATGAAACTGGTGGAGCGCGGCCACTTTGTCGTGGGCACGATGGACATTCGCCAGAAGGCGAAAAGCTGGCTGTCCGCCCTTTCGCAGGAGACGGGTCAGACGACCCACCTGGGAATTCTGGACGGGAACGAGGGCGTCTATATAGAAAAAATCGAAGGTAAGCAGGCGGCCATCGCCTATTCACGCATTGGCCGCCGTCTGCCGGTACACGCCACCGCCATTGGCAAAGTACTGCTGGCCTGGCTCGGGGAGGAGGAGCTTACCGCCTTACTGGACGGGTATACGTTCACGAGCTTTACGCCAGCCACCCTGACTGACCGCGCCTCCCTGCTGGCCGCGCTGGCGCAAACCCGCCACAATCACTACGCGCTCGACAACGAAGAGAACGAGCCGGGCGTACGCTGCATTGCGGTGCCGGTGTGGAACCACGAATCGCGGGTTATCGCCGCGCTCAGCCTCTCTACCCTCACCTCACGGGTTAACGACGACCAGTTGTCTGCCTGCCGTCAGAAGCTGATCGAGGCCGGACTGGGGCTGTCAAAAACGCTGGGCTACCGTGAACGCTAGCCCGGCGTCCTGCTACCTATCGGGCTGATAGGTGAATGAGGCGAAATCAGCATGACAACCGTCGCCGCTGATATCCTCGCAGTGCAGGCCAACAAATGCCCCGGTAAAGAATCCCCTGCCGCCTATATAGTCATCCGATAGCTTCCACGCTTCAAAGGTAAGCGGAATCGTCTGCCAGTTTTCCCCATCAAATGAATAGCTGTAACGGTACTCAAGCTGATCGACATCCACCCGCAGCCAGACGTATTCCACACTCTCCGGCACCGCAATCGGGTTATCGTAAAGGTGCCAGTGAGCCACGTTATGGTCGAGCCGGATAATTTTCAGCGTCCGCCCGCGCCCCTCTTCGTAGTCCATAAAGCAGTACGACCAGTTTTTGCTGTTGTAGTAACAGGTAAGCCCGGCGCTCTGCTGGAAGTGGTGCGGCGAAAAGGCCATCTGCGTTTCGGCACGAAAACGGAAATGCTGCCAGCGACGGGCCACGGTTGACTGGGTAAAAGTAGAATTAAGCGAATCATTACCATAGAGGCGCAAAAAGCCGGGACGGGCGGTGAGCGAACCTAACTGCTCATCAAAGGGAATTCGCAGCGTTTGTAGTTCCGGGTCGAGCCGTTCGCTGTCGAAATCCGTGCGCCATGCGCCTGTGCCAGCGGCGGGCTGCTCTGTCATCCGTGGCCCCGGCACCGTCAGCGCCGCATGTTTACCACCTTCCACGAAAGGCCAGCCATCACGCCATTCGATACGGGTTATCCCCGTTTCGCGCCCGAGCGGACAGTAACCGCGCCCGCCGGCCGCCAGGCGTGGAATACCCGGCAGATGCAGCGGACGGCTGGTCAGATACGCCATATACCATTCGCCGGTATGGGTCTCCAGCAGCGAGCCGTGGCCGCTTTTTTGCAGCGGGTTTTCCGGCAGGTGCCAGCTCGTCATCATCGTCACGTCCGGGTGCAGCTCATAAGGCCCGGTAATGTCCTTCGCCCGCAGCACCACTACCGCATGTTCGTAGCTGGTGCCCCCTTCCGCCACCACCAGATAGTAATAGCCGTCGCGGCGATAGATATGCGCCCCTTCGGTATAGCCGAGCGGCGTACCGGTGAAGAGCGTGGAACGTTGTGGCGAGAGGGTTTGCGTGTCGGCAAAAAACTCCTGCATCACAATGGTGTTATGGGGGTTACTGTGATGGCGTGGCCCCCACGGGCGATAGATATAATATTTGCGCCCGTCCGTATCGTGGAACAGCGACGGGTCAAACCCACCGTTGCCCATGGGAATCGGGTCGCTCCACGGCCCTTCCACCGAGGGGGCGGTCACCAGGAAGTTGCGCCCATTTTTCCACGGCGAATCAACAATTTTCACGTCGGTATAGAGCAGCCAGAACTTGCCGTCGGCGTAGCTCAGGCAGGGTGCCCAGATACCGCCGGAGTCCGGGTTACCTTTCATATCCAGCAACGCCACGCTGTCGAGCGGCGTACTCACCAGCGACCAGTGTTTCAGGTCGCGGGAGTGATAAATACGCACGCCGGGGAACCACTCAAAGGTGGAGGTGGCGATGTAGTAGTCCTCTCCCACGCGACACAGAGACGGGTCCGGGTTGAAGCCGGTCAGGATCGGGTTTTCAATCTGGTACATGGTTCTCTCCTCAGTTCACCGCCGCCGCCGCATCGGCAGGCTGCGTTGCATGCTGCGCAGCGCGCTGACGTTGTAGTTGCTGGCTGATCTCTTCCACCCGTTTACTGCTCAGTTTGTAGAACGACAGCAGCGTAAACATACCGGCGTAGAGCACCACAGGCACAATGCAGAAGAGGATTTTAATAGTGGTCAGGACGTTATCCGGCTGGACGGCATTGCTTGCCGAGTAGCTGGAGAATGCGAGGATCCAGCCCACCAGCGCGCCGCCAATTGCCAGGCCGATTTTCAGGCTGAACAGATAGGTTGAGAACACCAGTCCGTCAAGGCGGCGCCCGCTGCGGCTCTCTTCATAATCGACCACATCGGAGGCCATCAGCCATTGCAGCGGTGTGGTGGTATTAAAGACAAACAGGAACAGAATATTAAGCGCGAAAATCAGCGCGATATTGTTCGCGGGAATAAAGAAAATGGTCAGGCTAATCAGTGAATAGATGACAATGATCCACTTAAACGAGGTAACACGGTCGAAGCGCCCGAGCAGGCGAGATGAGCAGAGCGAACCAAACATGGTCGCCAGGCTACCGTAAAGCAGGAACTGTGTTGCCAGCTCCGGGTGGTCCATCACATATTTCACAAAATAGAGCGTCGCCCCGCCGCGTACCACATTTGAGCCGGTCGCCATCATTTTAAAGGCGCACATAATTCGCCACTGGCTATTACCCATTAACAGTTTCAGGTCTTTCTTAACGGAAGCGCCAGGCTGAACGTCGAAGGTATAACGTTCTTTGGTGGTAAAAAAGCAGACAAACAACAAGATAACACCGCAAATACCCAGCACACACATCGCGCCAAAATAACCCACCTGCTCATTACCTTTACCGATAATATTCACCAGCGGCAGGGCAATACCGCTGATGGCTAATGAACCGGCTGCGGCGAGGAAAAAACGCCAGGATTGTAACGCATGACGCTCTTTAGGATCGGCGGTTATAACGCCGGGCATGGCGCAGTAAGGAACGTTAACGAAGGTATATACCAGGGTGAGTAAAATATAGGTAATCGAGGCGTAGATAATTTTCCCCTGGGCGGAGAAATCCGGCGTATAGAACGTTAATACGCAGACGATACCAAAGGGAATTGCCCCCCACAGCAGATACGGGCGGAACTGGCCGTAACGGGTACGGGTGCGGTCGACCACCAGCCCCATCAGCGGGTCGGTTACCGCATCCAGCACGCGCGAAATCAGAAACAGCGTGCCCATGACGCCCGCTGACAAACCGAAGACGTCGGTATAAAAATATGCCAGCAAAAACATTGTGGCCTGCCAGACAAAACCGCAAGCGGTATCCCCCAGCCCGTAGCCGATTTTATCTTTCATCGTTAACTGCATGTCTACCTCCAGTCATATGAGAGGGATTGATTGCGAACGGCCGGGACCTACAAAATAAAATGCCTGAGCGTGCATTTTCCGAGGAATACACCCTTTATTCGTACGCTTATTAGATGTTCAGTGCGGATTTGATTCTAGAAAGGAATATATGCAGCAACAATTATCAATTTTACTTTCGCAATTATGTATTTTAGCTTCTGTGATAGCGATACATTTTACCTGATAACAGCAACAGTTATTTCTCCCGTAAGGGATGCTTTATTTCATAATATTTTTTAGCCGCCGAAACATTTATTCGGCGGCCCGACAAGTTCGTTTAATTATTTAAAGACCCAGCGCTTTTTTACCGGCATTGATCACCTCAATAATTTTATCCGTATCGTACACGCACCCTTTCCAGGTTCCGCCGCTCACCGCCTGTAGTGCCGCCCACAGCCGGGTGTCGTCCGGCAGATAGTCATGCGCTTTGAGCTCCGGGTGCAGTTCGCGCTGCGCCAGTACCACAGCGCCCTCTTCTGGCGTCAGGCGCGCATCCGCAGTGCCGATAAAGTTCACGCTTCCTGCCAGCGACAGGCGATCAACAATAATCTCGATCAGATCGCCGCTGCGTAGCTTGCCAATAGGCCCGCCCGCCAGCGCTTCCGGCGCGACATGCCCCAGGCAGGCCCCGGTAGAGACGCCGGAGAAACGCGCATCGGTAATCAGCGAAACGGTTTTCCCCCACGAGATATGTTTCAGCGCCGAGGTGAGCTGGTAGGTCTCTTCCATGCCGGTGCCGGATGGCCCGCCACCGATGATCACCATAATATCGCCCTGCCGGATCTGCCCCTGCTTAATGGCTTTGATGGCCGCCTCTTCCGAGACAAAGACCCGCGCCTCGCCGGTATGGCGATAGACGCCGTCTTCGTCCACCACCGACGGGTCGATCGCCGTGGCTTTGATGACCGAGCCATCCGGCGCAATATTGCCCACCGGGAACGCCACCGTGGAGGTCATCCCTTTGGCTTTGGCCCCTTCCGGCGAGAGGATCACCTCATCCGGCTCCACGCCGTCCTGCTCGCGCAGGCACTGGCGGAACTTCTCGCGGCGTTCGGAGTGTTCCCACCAGTCGAGGTTTTCACCCAACGTCTGCCCGGTTACCGTCATCACATCTTCATGCAACAGTCCCAGCCGACGCAGGTGGAGCATCACTTCCGGTACGCCGCCCGCCAGGAACGCACGCACCGTCGGGTGATAGTCCGGCCCGTTGGGCAGCACGCTTACCAGGCGCGGCACTTTGCGGTTGATGGCGCTCCACTGCGCCACGTCCGGCATATGACATTTGGCCGCATGGGCGATGGCGGGTATATGCAGCAGCAGGTTGGTGGAGCCGCCAAAGGCCGCATGCACCACCATCGCATTCTCGATGGCTTTATCGGTGAGGATATCGCGGGCGGTAATGCCCTTCTCATCCAGCGCCATGACTGCTCGCGCCGACTGACGGGCAATCTCCAGCCAGACGTCCTGGCCTGATGGCGCGAGCGCCGAGTGCGGTAGTGCCAGCCCTAACGCTTCGGCCACCACCTGCGAAGTGCCCGCGGTGCCGAGGAACTGACAGCCGCCGCCGGGGGAAGCGCAGGCGCGGCACCCCAGTTCGGATGCCTCTTTCAGGCTCAGTTCGTTGTTGGCATAACGCGCGCCAATGGTCTGTACCTTTCCGGCGTCTTCGCCGAAGGTGGGCGGCAAAGTCGCCCCGCCTGGCACAAGGATCACCGGCAGATCGTGCATGGAGGCCAGCGCGATCATTGTGGCGGGCAGGCCTTTATCGCAGGTGGCGACGCCGATCACCGCCCGGCGCGTCGGCAGCGAGCGGATCAGGCGGCGAAAAACGATGGCCGCATCGTTACGGTACGGCAGGGAGTCGAACATGCCGTGGGTGCCCTGGGAGCGGCCATCGCACGGGTCGCTGACAAAGGCGGCGAACGGGATGCCGCTCAGGCGGGTGATCTCTTTTGCCGCCGCCGACATTTGCAGGCCGATCTCCCAGTGGCCGGTGTGATAACCGAGCGCAATGGGGCGGCCGTCCGAGTGGCGGATACCGCCCTGGGTGCCGATCAGCAGGACTTCTCTGCCGGTGAGTTTGTTGGCATCCCAGCCCATACCGGCGTTTTGCGTCATACCGAACAGGTTGCCGCTCGGGGATTCGAGTAGCATTTGCGGGGTGAGCGGCAGCGCGCCCTGCGGCCCCGCAGCGTGGGTTTTCACCGCATAGAATTGTTCATCCTGCGGCGTAAAAATGGTGTCGATGGACATTGTCGTATTCTCCCGGTCAACCACGTTCAAAGAACGGCTGGCGACATCTTTCTGGAAGTTGTTCTACATTATAGAACAACGTTCTTATAATTTGATTCACTGTAATCCAGGTGTTGCGCAGAGGTAAATCAGACAGACGGGGAGACTGCGCTTTTTTGAGGCTTGATCACAAAATGGGCGGTAACGGGATGTAATGGGATGGGGTCAGTCCATCGACGGCTCAGAAGTGTCCAGATTAGCCGTGGCGATTCAATGTCTTTTAATCAAAATGAATCAGCGATTTTAAACCTTATTGATGCATTTACATTGGGTCAAATTGCAGCTCCGGATTTTGAACAAAAATACTCCGTCGCATGGCGAACCTACAGGGATTCATCGGATATAAAAAATGCCGATATCGTCACTCAGAGGTTTTTTGACTCAGTTTTCTCATTGGTCGATTCTTACTGCTCAGACCCTGAGTTAATCGACGAGGATGATTTAAATGATGACGAATTACTAAATGAGGTATCAAACCTTAAAAGATCCTGGGAAAACGCCAAACTCGCTTAACGCAATTAATAATGATAACAAAGGGTTATTCATTGGCTGACACTGAACTTCAAGTCTTGAAAGTCATGGCAGAAAAAGACATCGACTGGACATGGATGATACTGGATCGCACTCTTGCTAAAAGGGGTATTCCCGGGTTTAGCAATGTTGCGAACATAGTAACCAACTTGGTGAATGAAGGGATGGTCGATGCTGTTTATAACGAAAACTCATCGAGACCACGTTATCGCGTATCAGAGCAAGGCCATCAGTTGTTGGGGCAAATCAATGAGGTTACAAGCCATTACGATATCTTATGATTTTTTTGCGACACGCGGCTCCATGACTATGGTTAAACGCCTATTTAACGCACCTGTTTTTCGCTCTTTTAGAAGTAAGAAGAATGTTCAACAGGGATAATCAATCGTCTATATATGCTGTTCATTCATACACAGCCACAATTTTTAAATTTATACCTGCGCTACTTCTCAAGTTAGTCCCAACTCATCGCTGATTCA
>NZ_JBCIVJ010000047.1:0-8774 GCF_039409775.1 Phytobacter palmae
CGGTGTCAGAGTGCTCAGTTTAACAAACCCACGTTTGTTGCTCAGATGCCCTTTTTCCGCTTCGTCGTAAACTGCAACATAGATCCACGCTTTATCGACGGTTCTGATTTTAGCCAGCGTTTCATTACTGTTGACTGAGGCCAAATCTGACGCTGTTTCACTGGCCTCGCTTTTCAGGGATAACGTTTTTTCACCCTCTTTCAACTGATACAACACGAGATAAGGCGTATCTGATCCACAGCCGCCAAAATCCTGGGTCATCATATCGTCAGCGTTTTGCGCAGCATTATCCGGCTGAAATGACTGCAGATCGGCTTTATATTTATCTGTGTTGCACTCCATATAGTTAACCACCGCAGGTACTTTAATCGTACCGGGTTGGTTAACGTACCACTCTTTAAAGGTAAAGAAGTTATCCGGGATATTCTTAAAGTTCTTTTTGATAAATGCGATCTTCTGTGCTTCACTGCCTTTAGCAGTAATATCAATTATTTTGTTATCTTTCTTTTTATTACCCAGGGCAAAATAGCGAAACTCTAACTCTGGCGTATTGACCGTTGCATCAGCATTCCAGTTCGGTTGCCAGTAAGCCTGGAGTACACCGTTCTTTATTTCCACCGTCGCCATTGCGCGAAGAGAGAACGCAGAAATAAAAAGAAGGAACATCAAGCTGGCGTATTTTTTCATTTTTTGCAATCCACGTAGCATGAGGTGATTAATACAGTAAAATTTTCTATCCCTTTATCAACCATCAAGTGCTTTATCTCTTCATATAACCCCAGACTTTGCCCTATTCGGTCATCTCCTTTTGACTTCCCGGGCAATAAACAGCCATCCGTGTCGGCGGGAACGTTGCCTGGATGGATCAGTATAGCGCGACTTGAGGGTACACTCGCATTGAACAAATTAGGTAATGGACTGAATTTCTGCATTCTGCCGCTGGCATGCCATTTCAAGCTATAGGAGCCGTCAGGGATTCTTTTTCGTAAATTTGCTTCCGTCGTATCCGGCCCGGGGCGTTCCAGAAAATAACCGGAGATTTCAGTGCCGGATATCGAGAATTCACTTATTGTTGAATTTTCGCTCTGCCATAAACGTTTGATGAAAATAGTGTAAGACATAATGATTTATTCCATCTTGTTTTTATTGCTCTTTCACTTGTACTTATCATATGAAAGAGAGCCTTATTTCATTATTCCGGCTCAAACAAAATGAGTAGTTAGGATTATTCCTATAAGGGCTTTGTTGAATAAATCAGATTTTAGGTAAGCATCTCCGTAGCGGTCAGGTTTTCAGGCGATACGTACGCTTTCTGGCACACCTGCCTTCGTCATTTTGTTCAGCGCACGTACCATGGCCAGAACCTCTGCGACCTGACCATCATAATCATGCAGTGTCAGCGACTCCCCGAATAGTGCTTTACTCTGTACATCGCCGTTTCCGCTATCGACCGACGGTTATAATCTGTTGTCCATTTCCACCGGGCCTTGCTCCCACTCAGTCGCTGATTTGCAACCGCACGGTTCCGGTCTGCATACTCCACCGGCTAGTATCCTGCCCCCTTTCGCGGAGGAATTAAGGCGCTGATTTTCTTCCGGCGCAGTTCCATAGAGGGAATAGTCAAGGACCCGCTATGCTCACTGATACGCAATGCCAGGCCGAAAGAAAAACTTTATCGACTCAATGATTTTAATGGCCTCTACCGGAAGTGAAACCCAATGGCAAAAGGCATGGGGCTGTCGGTTTAAACTCAACGGTAAATCCAGCATGTTTGCGTTGGGTGAGTATCCAGCGGTAAAGCTCGCGAGAAATGTGAGCAGGCACGTAAACAAGTCGCGGATAGAGTTAGCCCGACACAGGCACGTCAGTTAGATAAGATCCGCAAGGTCAATGACGCTTCTAACACCTTTGAGCTGATCGCCAAAGAGTGGTTGCAGATGAAAGACTGGGCCGAAATTACCAAAACACGCCGACTGGATATGCTAGAACGTGTGGTTTTCCCCGCAATCGGTAAGCTCCCTGTCAGAGAGATCACCCCATACCACATTCTTAAAATTCTTCAGGAAACCGCTAAACGCGGCGCTCCGACTGTTGCCGCTCATGCTGATACCAACAACGCTCGCCGCACGTACAACCATGCGACTTATCTTGATGAACGCAAAGTGATGATGCAGGAATGGGCTGATAAGCTTGATGGATGGGTAAGCAGCACTGACATCAATGTTGATGTTTCATAAACGCTGATGCATTGGTGTTTCTTCATTGATTCATATGATAAATTTTTGATTATTTTAAATAACCTATGGACTCCCGGAACGCGTGTTTCGACTCACTGGTATGCATTTATTTTCCTGACCAGAAATCATTACGTTGCGGGTGGATTGAATGTTTTAGCCGCCATAAACCCCTAATTTCAGAGAAGTTTCTTACCTTCAAACCACTATATTTTCCTCTTGAGAACCAATTTGCATCACTGCAATGCGATTTTTATCTCCTTTCTTCACCACTATCGGCAGACCTTTTCTCAACAAATGCATCTGTCCGGGGACAACCAGAGCTTTTGCTGAATATAGCTGGGTATCGTCGAGATAGAAAAAAAATATCAAAGAAATAATTGTTTCCATACATGGTGTTTGTCTGTTGCCACGACTCAATTCGGGATTTGTGAAGTATACCCGGACAGGTGGCGCGTTTGAGGAACATTCTTGCGGCACGAATACTGGTCGAGTTACCCCTAAAAGTAAAAAAAACCCACACCAGGCATAAGATAGGCGCTACGATCCCCAATAGTATAAATACTAATTCAAGAGTCGAGAGACTGGCCAAGAAACTTTTGAAAGACATACTACCCTCACGTGATAATAAATAATGAATTATTAGTAATATTTGCACTATTACTTATATAAATCATTAAAAGCCACTTCAATATAATCATCAGGGTTATTTATCATGAAATCCTCCCCAAAAAAAGAACATCCCAAACAATAATATAGAACTCTCTCATGCTAATTTTACCAGGTGGATCAAATACTGGGATCGCAGACTCATAAAGACGCTTGAGTTGGTTTTCATCATAAAAGCTTATTGCGTATGCAAAGCTATTTTTGCATCTATCCTTAATAAAAGGTGGCAGATTATCATATGATGGCTTTATTAAGCCTTTTAATACTAAATCCAGGCTTTCTTCATTAGACAGGTTCAACCCTATAAAAGAGCTATCCATATTGGGATCTTCAGCAAGCGACTGCCAAACCATTGAAACGTAACTATTGCTAATTTTTTTCATATTTACTCCGCAATTCCAAATATACTATACATTTTCCCTGTCTTCGTATTAAAACTTGCGCGCACTCTCCTTGTGCTAAAATACTCCTCACCACCCATCTTATAACCTTCAGCTACAGTTTGTGGCATATCAAAATCTACTTTCCCATTCGTATGAATTTTAGGATCATACTCTTTTAATGCTCTCTCAATTGTGAATCGCCACGGATAATCTAGACACTTCCGAGCCGTTGATAATACTGGTTTTCATATTCTGTCGGTGACATCTGTTCGCTAGAACCATGCCGACGCTTACTGTTATAAAACATTTCGATGTAATCAAAAATATCACTGCGGGCTTCTTCCCGCGTTCCGTAGAACTTTTTCTTTATCCGTTCACGTTTCAACAACTGGAAAAAACTTTCTGCAACCGCATTATCATGGCAGTTACCGCGACGGCTCATGCTACCCTCCAGGCCGTGTGATTTCAGGAACGACTGCCACTCATGGCTTGTGTACTGACTGCCCTGATCCGAATGAACCAGCACCTGTTTTTCGGGATTACGCCGCCATACAGCCATCAGCAGTGCGTTCAGGACAATGTCCTTTGTCATCCGGGATTGCATGGACCAGCCGATAATTTTGCGTGAGAACAGATCAACAACCACGGCAAGATACAGCCATCCTTCGTGGGTCCTGATGTAGGTTATGTCCGTTACCCAACGCTCATCAGGAGCATCCGGATTGAACTGTCGCTGGAGCCTGTTGGGTGACACGATACTGGCCTCGCCTTTACGTGCCCGCGGGCTTCGGTATCCGACCTGAGCCTTTATTCCGACACGTTTCATCAGTCTCCAGACTCTGTTTACTCCGCACTGTTGCCCGCTGTCACGCAGATCCAGATGGATTTTGCGATAACCATAGACGCATCCCGACTCCAGCCAGAACTGTTTAATCTGTCCTGTCAGTCTCAGGTCTGCCTGATGGCGTTGTGAATGCGGCTGCTGAAGCCAGGCGTAAAAACCACTGGGATGAACATCCAGCACCCGACAGAGCAGGCGAACAGGCCAGCAACAGGAGTTGTCACGGATAAAGGCGTACCTCAGTCGGACAGCTTTGCGAAGTACGCCGCGGCTTTTTTTAATATGTCCCGTTCGTCGGTAACCCGTTTCAGCTCTTTCTGGAGACGGCGGATCTCGGCCTGAGCATCTGACTGTTCTTTATTAGTGGAAGAATCCGGACCGTACTTCTTTATCCAGGCATAAAGGCTGTGGGTGGTGATATCGAGACGTGTTGCAACGCTGGCAACAGAATAACCGCGATCAACAACCTGTTTGACTGCTTCAGTTTTAAACTCTTCGGGATAACGCTTACCGCTCATGGGCACCTCTCTTTAAGCCATCTTAAATGACTCTGAGGTGTCTGTTAAACCCGTGGCGATTCAGGAACAAGATGCAATAGCAGATGTTCTATCGTCTATAGATGACATGATTTCGGCTCAGTCCGTTCAGGTTGATCAACTTAAAAATCATAAGCAAGCCTTAATTCAGAGGCTTTTCCCTATCATTGACGAGGTGATTTTATGACGGGAAAGCCAAAGATCAATAATTTCAATAGCCTAAGAAACGTCATTACTCGTATAAGAGACGATCTGCGCCAAAACGGCAATGGTGGTGTCGATTTCGTTCTATTATATGCTTATAACGGAACAGGCAAGACCCGACTATCAATGGAGTTTAAAGACGCTGGAAAACGTAAGAGAGGACAAGACAGAGACACCCTTTACTTTAATGCGTTTACTGAGGATTTGTTTCATTGGGATAACGACTTGGAGAATGACGCAAACCGGGTGTTACAGATCAATTCAGACTCCAAGTTTTTTGAAGGCTTCAAAGAACTGGCCCTTGAAGAAAAGATCTTCGCCTACCTAGCTCGCTACAGTAACTTCAACTTTAAGATTAATTACGATAACTGGAGTGTAACCTTTAGCAAGCAGGTAAAGAATCCGCGATTTCGTCCGGATTCCGAAGAGCCTGAGACTATTGAGCAAGACAATATCAAGATTTCGCGTGGTGAAGAGAATATCTTTATCTGGTGTGTGTTTCTGGCTATATGCGAATTGGTGATTGATGGAGCAGAAGCCTACAACTGGGTGAAATATTTCTATATCGACGATCCTATATCATCGTTAGATGACAACAATGCCATTGCCGTAGGCTCTGATCTAGCGAAGCTCTTAAGACACTCAATCGGCAAAGTGAAAACGGTCATATCGTCACACCACAGCCTGTTTTTTAACGTTATGTGTAATGAGTTAAAAAAGCAGCCGCATAAATCTTATTTCATATACAGCCGTAATGGCGACGGTTATAGCCTTCAATCCACGACAGATACGCCGTTTTTTCATCATGTGGCCATGCTCAGTGAACTAAAGAAAGCCGCAGATGCAGGTAGGCTCTATGCAAACCATTTTAATGTGTTACGCGGAGTGTTAGAAAAAACCTCCGCATTTTTCGGTTTTAAGGACTTTTCTGGCTGTATTCACGGCATTGAGGATGAGGTGCTTTTCTCACGAGCCCTAAACCTGTTAAGTCATGGGGATTACTCATTGTTTGATCCTAAAGAACTTACCGAAGACAACAAACGACTTTTCAATAGCATTCTGAATGGGTTTCTCGAGCGATACACCTTCGATTTGCCAGATATCCATGCCTAAAGGTAGATAACTACATGACCAAAGAACAACTTAATCAGCTTGGTAAAACCCTCTGGGATATTGCTGATCAATTACGCGGCGCGATGAATGCCGATGACTTTCGTGATTACATGCTGTCATTTCTATTCTTGCGTTATCTGTCCGATAACTACGAACAGGCCGCTAAGAAGGAATTGGGCGGGGATTACCCCGAACCGGGCAATGACGATCGTCGCGCACCGTTAGCAATCTGGTATCAGAACAACCAGGCTGATATTGCCGATTTTGAAAAGCAGATGCGGCTTAAAACACATTATGTTATTGAGCCTGCTTTTCTGTGGAGTAGTGTGGCCGAAATGGCACGTACTCAACATGCCGATTTGCTGGATACCTTATGGAAGGGCTTTAAGTATATTGAAAATAAGTCTTTCAACAGCGCGTTTCAGGGCTTGTTCTCGGAAATTAACCTTCATTCTGAGAAGCTGGGAAAAAAGCCTGCTGATCGTAATGCCAAGCTCTGTACCATTATTCAAAAAATTGCCGAAGGTATTTCTGGTTTTAGCAATGCCAGGGATGATCTGGGGGATGCCTATGAATACTTGATTGGCCAGTTTGCAGCAGGTTCAGGAAAAAAAGCGGGTGAGTTTTATACACCTCAACAAGTTTCTACCATCTTGTCAGAAATCGTCACATTAGATAGCCAAGACCCGACGACGGGCCCAAAGAAAAAAATTAAACAAGCTATGGATTTCGCCTGTGGCTCAGGCTCGTTGCTATTGAATGTACGAAACAGATTAAGTGATAAAGGAGGCTCTATAGGTAAAATATTTGGCCAAGAGAAAAATATCACTACCTATAACCTTGCACGCATGAACATGCTGTTGCATGGGGTAAAAGATACCGAGTTTGAAATTCATCACGGTGATACGTTAGAGAATGACTGGGATATTCTCAATGAGATGAATCCTGCGAAGAAAATGCAATTCGATGCTATCGTCGCTAACCCACCTTTCAGCCTGCGCTGGGACCCTACTGAGGCATTAGGTGAAGATTTCCGCTTCAAAAACTATGGTCTTGCTCCTAAATCAGCGGCTGATTTTGCTTTCCTTCTGCACGGTTTTCACTTCCTCAGCGATGACGGGGTTATGGCGATTATTCTGCCACACGGTGTTTTATTCCGTAGTGGTGCAGAAGAGCGTATTCGTACCAAGTTGTTAAAAGATGGGCATATCGATACCGTCATTGGCCTTCCTGCCAATCTGTTCTTCTCTACGGGAATACCTGTTTGCATTCTCGTCCTCAAACGCTGTAAGAAGTCAGATGATGTATTGTTTATTAACGCCGCAGAACACTTCGAGAAAGGAAAACGCCAGAATTATCTGCTGCCAGAACACATCAACAAAATCGTTGAGAGCTATCAATTCCGCAAAGAAGAAGATCGATATTCCCGTCGCGTGTCGATGGAAGAGATTGAGAGAAACGGTTTCAATCTGAATATCTCACGTTATGTGAGTACTGCGCAGCCAGAAGAAAAAATAGCTCTAGAGGATGTCCACAGTAAGTTGGTATTATTGGAAGAAAAAATTAAGAGAGCAACGCTCACTCATAACACATTCCTCGAAGAACTAGGACTACCACCACTTCCCTTAGCCGAAAAAGACTAATCTGAAGTGATGTAACTTATAGGTGAAATATAGAGCCCAAATCATCAGTAGTCGGGCTCTATATTTATCAATTTAGCCTTCAGTAAGGCAATGTTATTGATCGGCACAAGAAAGGCACTGCTAAGATTATGCAAAGAATGAGCATCCGCTTCACGCCCTGAGACATTCGACAAGCTTTTTATGGCCTACGTAAGGACGATTTTCGCTCTTCCAGTGCCAGCAAATATTTCGCTTCGTCGTGACGGTTTTTGGTCTTCCAGCGGCGGTAAATGCTCCTTAAACCTCAGGCTTAATTTTGAGTTTGAACGGCAGCTTCTCACTCTTAGCAGACCTGCTGAGTGCCGGAAGCGGACAATGATTATCTGAATGAATACGGCTGTTATAACAATTCTGGGTTACAAACAGGTAACTTCGGAAATGAGATTAAAGCGGTGAGATATCCTCAACAATATGCTGGAAAACGTAAGGGTCAGAAAGCAATTCAAATTCCTCGTCATCCGGGTAAGTGACTGCCACATGATAGTTTTCTCCGGCAAATGCCTTCACCGACTGTAGATCCTGCCAGTAAGTAGCCAGAAAAAAATGTTCCCAGCCACCCTGAGTCTCCCTGCGAACGAACGCGCCTTTGTTCCCCGAAATGCTTTTTGAATGCTCTACCCCCGTTTTCTCAAGGTGCTTTGCAAAGCCTTCCGCATGTTTCAGTGGAACACAACCGTGCCAGGTTCTTACAATCATCAGATTTCCCTCTGGTATGGATAAAGATATAACCATACCACCGAAGGAATCTCATGGTGGAGTTAACGAGGAGAATTTCCTTATTATCGAACACTTCTCGCTCCGCTCCCTTATTGCGTCCAACCTTCAGGTTCGGAAGTCTCGGTTCCGGCTTATGCAGCGCAAAACCGGCCAGCACAGTCGCCCCATGATGCCAAACAATTGAATCGGGCTTCCCTCTATCCATACTCAGTCACGCCAGGGTTTTCTCACTGCTTTCAGACAAACCGTGCACATCAGCACTCATTGTGCAGCCCGGAATTGCAGGTTCATTCCCCAGACGTCGCGTCAGCGTGGCGACCGCGACCACCGCTGACGATTAACCCTCCTGCTTTCCCCACCACCTGACATGGTCGACCAGGGCGCGCAGTTTGGGC
>NZ_JBCIVJ010000048.1:0-7897 GCF_039409775.1 Phytobacter palmae
AAAAACGGCCTGGCCGCGTACCTATGGGCCACAGACCGCGAAAGTCGTCGGCCCGCAGGGAGAGAGCATCTGGACCGATCGCTATGGCCGGGTGAAGGTGAAGTTTCACTGGGACAGACTGGCGAAGGGCGACGATACCAGCTCCTGCTGGGTGCGTGTCTCCAGCGCCTGGGCGGGGCAGGGGTTCGGTGGGGTACAAATTCCACGCGTCGGCGATGAAGTGGTGGTCGATTTTATTAACGGTGACCCGGACAGACCAATCATCACCGGGCGTGTCTATAACGAAGCCAGCATGCCGCCGTGGGCGCTTCCTGCCGCCGCCACGCAGATGGGGTTCCTCAGCCGTTCGAAAGACGGTTCTGCTGATACCGCCAACGCCCTGCGTTTTGAAGATAAAGCGGGGGAGGAGCAGGTCTGGATCCAGGCCGAACGGAATATGGACACCAATGTTAAGAATGACGCCACGAGCACCATCAACGGCAATAACAGCCACTATGTCCGTAAAAACGAGCTATTGCGTGTGGAGACCAACCAGACACTGGTCACCAAAGGGAAGTCTCTGGTATTAACGGGCAAAGATAAGCTGGAGGCGGTATCTGAACAGTATGTGGTCAGTTCGGGTACACGGCTACTACTGGCATCCGGCGAAAGCGCTATCGAACTGCTGGCTAACGGTACGATCAATCTGATTGGTAATGACTTTAACTTTTTTGTAAAAGGCGACGGGCATATCACGACCAAAGGGAAGTTGTACCTGAATGCGGATGACGGCAAAGCCGGAGTCGATGCGCCGGGTGAACGTCTGAAAGGAGATATCGATAAGGCGGTTGAGGAGTATTTCACGCCAGGAAAGGAAAATAAAGCGGGAGGGGCGGTTCCCGGTGCGGCGGCTGGCGCCCCCAAAAACAGTGCTAAACCGGTCTCCAAACCCGCCGTAACGACGGGGTTCGGTGATGATGTTGACCAACTGGCATCAAAATCCCCGACGCTAACGAATGATCTGAAAAAACTGAAGGACGATGGCTGGACCCTAAAAGAGGGTAATGAGGGATGGGGGACTATGGCTAACCGTAAGACCCAAACGATCACGGTGGATAAGGGCGCCTTGAACGACCCGGCACGAACGGTACAACTGTTGTCGCATGAGAGCGGCCACGCAATGTATACGCCCAAAGATGATTTTTCTTCCCGTGATGCTTACCTCAACAGTAAATTAAGTGATGAGGGGGCGGCTACACTGAACAATATTAAAGTTCAGCGAGAAATCCTCGCCAACGGGGGGCCTGATATCGGTATTTCAGGCAATCCGGCTAACCAAAAAAGCTATAATTCGATTTACGATTCAGTTAAGAGCGGAAAGATGACAGAAACCGAAGCGCAATCGAAAATCGGCCGAATCTTCGGACGAGGTGAACAGACATCGGTGACCGGCCAGGACTACGAAGATTATTATGGAGGATGGTATGACAAAAATTACCCGGCTAAATAAAGCCTGTGCCATCATATTCGCTAATTTACTCATGACAGGAGTTGTCGAGGCAAAAATGCAAAATGAAGATCTCTGGCAGTTTATTTCTCATCTCAGCACATCTGTTAAAACCGTTAACGTAAATACCATCAACCGCTTCGCCTTGCCGGTTACTGAGGTGTCACAAAACGATAATTTTGTCTTCTATACCAGTGATGCAGTAAAACTGGCCAGCGGTGCAACGCTGTCGGCATTCGACCTGCGGGTGAATAAAAAACCAAACAGTAAAGTGTTGTTTGCATTCGATTATGCAGGGCAATGTATCTCGCTGGGCGAGGTACGTCAGCACTATGCAAAAATGGATATTACCGATACGCCGCGTGGACATTCGGTCCATGAAGTCACCAGTCATACCGCTGCAATTGGCGACGGCCAGGAAGTCACCTTTAGTTTCGCCGAAACGAATCCGGACTGTTTAAGCAGTGTGGTGATTACCCGCGAGAAATAGCGTGTGATTCAGGCTGACATCTACGCAGCCTGAAATCCTTTTGTTGTTTATGCACGTTTAACATCCCTCTTTTTATCTGGATTGCTGTTTTTAAGTGAATGCCCCTTGCATTCATCTCAGCGATTGCAGGCGAATTATTTTCATTAAAAGGCAAATGATGAAATATCACCTCCAGGAAGGTTCCTTTCAGCTTTTCCCTGCCGCATGGCAAGACACCAGCATGACGCTTCTGCGCGATGACGAAAGTGGACTATCGGTTGTTGTCAGCCGTGGCCCCATTCCCGAAGGCAGTGATGCCGAGAAAGAATTTCATCGCCAGTGGGATCAACTGCGCACACAAATGGGCGAAGTGCAGCAGGGCGCGTTTACCCGCGTGCTTGTCGGCCCACAACAAAATATTCGTGCCGTTGAAGTTGAAACCGCCTTCTTACGTGCTGACACCCACATCTGGCAGAAGCAACTGGCGATGCAGGCGGTTGATAAACCCATGCTGCTTATTTTTACCTTCTCTGCATTGCGTCCCTTTACCGAACAGGATGCAGAACACTGGAATGCCCTCAAACAAAGTCTGACGCTGAATAACAATCGGAATGTATAAGCGATGAGTGACAAGCACGCAGCCCGTAAGGGTGACGATATCATCCATTCAAGCATCTTCGCTGATATCACCAGTATTGTGGCCGAAGGGGTTGCCTATGCGGCGATTGGGTCGGCGGTAGCCGGGATCGCGGCGGTTGCGGCACCCTTTGCCGGGGCTGGTCTGGCGGCGGCAGGGCTGGCTGCCGTCGGTTCCAGTTGCGTGCTTGGCGGCATTATCGGGGGGATTCTCACCAACGTGCTGGGTAAGGCGGATGATATCTCCAATGCGGCCAATAAACTGGGGGACTGGATTTTCCCTCCCTCTCCCGCCGGAAAAATTGACAATGGTTCGCACAACGTTCTGACCAATAAGCTGCCTGCCGCGCGCGCCGCCGGTATGCTCACGCCTGCCGGTACGCCACCGCCACCGGAACCGCAACCACCGGAAAGTTTTGCTGATTATGGCGGCATGCTGCTGTCGATGGCTGCACAGTTTGGCAGCAACATGTGGCAACCGCCGGTTGCATCCGCTGCCGAAGGCACCACGGCGCTGGAAGAGGACAAGGTGAAGTGCGACAAACACTCGCCTCAGCAGTATCTGGCGGAAGGGTCAAAAAGTGTTTTCATCAATAACCAACCTGCCGCACGCGCCAAAGACCGAACGACCTGTGAAGCCACCATCTCAGATGAGGTCTCACCCAATGTCATCATTGGCGGTGAAACACTCACCGTCCGGGATATTAAAAGCGGCAAATATCCGGGCCTGACGGTCATTATGGCGGCGACAGCCCTTATCCGGGGACGTTTCGGAACCATCCTCAAATCGATGCCTTGTGCGCTGGCTTCCGCCGCCGGGGGCATGCTGACAGATATGGCGATTAACGCCGTCTTTGGTTCATCACATCCGGTCCATGCCGCAACCGGCGTGAAGGTACTGAACGATGAGGCAGAACAGGATTTTAGCTTGCCAGGACGCTTTCCACTGGTCTGGCAACGTAGTTACAACAGCCTTACCCGTCGTGAGGGTCTTTTTGGCCTGGGCTGGGCTACCGCTTTCGATGGGTACTTACAACTGGCGGGCGACAACGCCACCTGGTTTGATGACACCGGGCGTGAGCTCAGCTTTACGCTGCCTGCCATTAACGAAGCGCTTTACAGCATCAGTGAAGGGTTAATCATCCGCCGTAACGAGCAGGGTGATGTTGCTATCGCAGACGATGATGGCGCTGTGTGGCGACTGTTCAAACCAACACGCTCTGACCCATCAATATTGCGACTGGCATCGCTCAGCGATGAGTACGGCAACATGCTGGAAACTGGCTGGGATGAGCATGGGCGACTGGTTCGTATTCATGATGCCCCCTGTGCCATTGATGTCTCGCTGTTTTATGACGATGAACGTTTCCCGACCCGGGTTACCGAGGCCCGCCATTCGGATGGTCAACAATCCTGGCGGCTGGCACGCTGGCGCTATGACCATCGTGGTCAACTGGCTGCTGTTGAAGATGCGACGGGCGTGGTGACACGTGAATTTCGCTATAACGATGACGGACTCATGGTCTGGCACCGTATGCCTGGCGGGCTGGAGAGTGAGTATCGCTGGCAGAAATTTGACCACTGGCGAGTCGTGGAAAACCGGACCAGTACCGGAGATGGCTGCCGCTTCACCTACGATTTGGCTGCGGGGTTAACCACGGTTGAACAGTATGACGGACACAAGCGTCAACACTACTGGAATGCGCAGGCATTAATTACCGCATTTGTCGATGAACGTGGGGAACGCTGGGAATTCGAATGGAATGATAACGAACAACTGACCCGCCGCATTGATCCCCTTGGGAATGTCACGACCTTTGTCTACGATGACATGGGCAATCGTATCCAGGAAATTGATCCAGACGGCAATATTCAGGCGACACAGTGGCTGGTACAGCGCGCGCTGCCTGCTGCTATCACCACGGCTGATGGCGCCACCACCCGTTTTTATTATGATGAGCACCATGGGCTGGCGCGCATCGTCGACCCGTTGGGGCAGAGTACATTGCTCAGGCGCGACGCTTTTGGCCAGGTGGTGGAAGAGGTGGATGCGGCAGGCAATACGCGTCGCCAGGAGTATAACGAGGCCGGGCAGATTATCCGCGAAACGGACTGTTCAGGGCGTATCACCCGTTATCGCTTTTACCCGCTCGGCTGGTTGCATTCGGTGAAAACACCGGACGGTGAAGAAACCCGCTATCACTACGATGCCGCTGGTCGACCGCTACAACTGGAGCGGGCGGAGGGCTGGCAGGAGTCTATCGGATGGAACCCACGTGGGCTGCCGGAATACCATATTACCCCGGATGGCAAGCGTCACGAGTTTAGCTGGGACGACGCAGGTCGGCTGGTGGCAACCCGGAATGCCTTAGGGGAAGAGGTGCGCCGTCGCTGGGACAGCCGCGACAGATTAACGGCATTGCAAAATGAAAACGGGGAGGCGTACCACTTTGAGTGGGGGGCGGACTCGCTGCTGCTTGCTGAAACAGGGCTGGATGGTGTCGCAACACAGTATGAATATGATGCCTGCCGACGCACTGTGCGTCGTACTTTCGCCGCCGGGCATTCACAGGCTTTAACGCATTTATTTCGCTGGGGCAAGGCGGGCCAACTGCTTGCCCGCAGCACGCCGGAAGGGCAGACCCGTTATCACTACTCTGCGAGCGGGCAGGTTACGCGAGTGGCGTTACATCCCCCGCTGGGTGATGACGTATGGAGTCAGGAAGCCGAACAGGAGCTGATTTTTACCTATGACGCGCTAGGGCGTGTTATCAGTGAAGAGGGTGAAAACGGCAGGCTGGGCTGGACTTATGATGCGCTGAACAACCGTACATCGGTGGAGTTACCCGACGGTCGTCATCTGAAATATTTCTATTACGGAAGCGGGCATCTACTGAGCCTGGCTCTCGATAATCTGCCGATAAGCGACTTTACCCGCGATGAATTACACCGGGAAGTCGGCCGTACGCAGGGCTTGCTGACAAGCCGCAATGAATACGATCGTCTCGGACGCATCCATCGCCGGGATGTGTTCACCGGCAATGCGCAGCGCCCGGCACCCGCACGCTGGTCACGCCGCTGGGATTACGACTACCGCAACAACCCGGTACGCGAAGAGCGTGATGATGATCCGTTCAACTGGTGTAACTGGAAATATGACAGCGCCGGGCGTCTGCTGGAACAGGACGGCACGTCCCCCGGAAAAGAGCAATGGCGCTGGGATGCGGCAGGTAATCCACTGGATAACAGCCTGCAGCAGTCTGTTCGTCATAACCGTCTCACCCGCTTAAATGGAATTCAGTGGAGCTATGACATTCATGGGCGGACCATCGAAAAAGACAACGGGCAGACGCGCTGGCACTATCGTTACGACGGCGAGCACCGGTTAACCGATGTGGTGGCAGTACCGAGGGATCGCAACAAACCACAAACGCAGGTCAGTTTCCGTTATGATCCGCTCGGCCGGCGTATCAGCAAAACACGCCAGCAGACGCTGGGGGGCAGACAGTCAGGAAAGCAGGTGACGACACGTTTTCTGTGGGAAGGTTTTCGCCTGTTGCAGGAAATTCACGACGATGTGCCCCTGACTTATGTCTATAGCGACGCGGAAAGTTATGAACCGCTGGCGCGTATTGATGGCGCAGAGGATCCGGATATCTTCTGGTTTCACTGTCAGTCGAACGGTACGCCAGAACGGATGACGGACCGTGAAGGGCATATCCGCTGGGAAGGGCAGAACAGCGCGTGGGGTAAACTGCTGCACGAGTCGATACCGCAGGAGACGGGCTATGCGCAGAACCTGCGTATGCAGGGGCAATACCTGGATCGTGAGACCGGGTTACATTATAATTTGTTTCGTTATTACGACCCGGATAGCGCCAGGTTTACCCAGCAGGACCCGATAGGGCTAAAAGGCGGGTTAAATCTTTATCGGTATGCGCCAAATCCTTTAAGTTATATTGACCCCCTCGGATTAAAACCATGCGCGCCTATTGGTGAATTTGACCGTATCACTACCGGGAAAGTCTATAGGGTCATTAGGCCCGATGAAGATCCTTTATCCGGGTTATTTTCCCTTAACCCAAATAATATAAAAACTGTTGCTGGGCATGTAACATCAGGCAGTCGCTCTCCATCTCAGTTTATATCAGCAACAAAAGATTTAAGTATTGCTGAAAAATGGGCTGCGAAATCAGGGAATCGTATTGTTGAAATAGACTTGAGTAAAGTTTCTGGTGGCGCAATTGACATATCATCCCCTAAAGGACTCGATCTCTTAGGAAATCAATTTGCAAGGCGGCTAGCTAAAGGTTCTTCAGAAGTGTTGTTTGACGGCCCCATTCCAGCGGGTGCGATTAATTCTCTTTAATAGGTTGATTATGAAAGATAATAATTTTGATTTTAATAAAACCATTATTGATGTAGTGGAAATGATTAGACTAGCTGATGATTTAGATACAAATATAATTGATAGGCTATATATGTCACTTGATAAAGTAATGACTGATTATCAAAGTACTTCGTTTATCCCAAAATTACTTGCTTATGATCTTCTTGTTCTTCATGATAATTTGGAAGGTTCTTTAAAATTTTACTCTGGTAAAGATAGTGAATATATATCAGAAGTTAATTCAAAGGTTAGTGAATATATCGAAAAAATACTTTTAAGCTAAAATAAAAGCCGGGAGGAAAATTAAATCTTCCCGGCTTTTTATTATTTAATTATCGTTCAGCACACTAAACATCCCGTCCCGCATCCCCTTAACCACCTGTTTAACCTGATAAAGTTCCTCCCGCAGTTCCTGCGCCTCGTCACTGTCAGCGATGATGGTCAGGCACCCCTGCGAAATCTTCACCGTGACACCCCGCCCGGTCTCAAATCCTGCCGCTTTCAGCCAGTCGCCCTTGAGGTGCAGGCTGGGGTGTTGTGAGTAATACCGGGCTATACCGGTTGTGCGATCTTCGTGGCGGGCTCTGACATAATGACAGGTTAAGGCGGCAGTGGTATGGTGAACGGGCGCGAAAAGGCGCGTCGGCAAAGTTTGGTTAACATGCTGTTAAATAAGTAAAAGGTGATAGCCGGGAAGCCATGAGCGGTGCGGGCGGTAGCGTGTTAAAAAGTGTGACCCCCGCTGGATCGTTCTGGTGACCCGATAGGGCTCAGGGGCGGGTTAAACTTATATCAGTATGGGTCAAATCAGTTAAGCTGGATCGAGCTTCTTGGATTAAGTTGTTCTTTTAATAGTAAATCAAATCGTTGGCGTAATAATGAGACTGGACGTTTTACTAAACGACTAACTGATCCT
>NZ_JBCIVJ010000049.1:0-4800 GCF_039409775.1 Phytobacter palmae
AAAAAAAAACACTTTAACTCTACTAGAGGATATTTTTTTTGAAAATGGCATTTTCAGTAAGAAAAAACCAATTAACACTATTAAAAAAGAAGTTAAATATACATAAAACGGCGTACCAATCAAAAACTCTTTGCTTTCACTGCTATCAGTGTACAAAAAAGAACCTACAACATTAATATCAGGGTAACCGTAGATAATACCTACAGGGGAATATATAAACCCTATCAATGATAATATTAAAATTATCGAAATGTAAAAGAATTTACTAAAACAAAATAACAGTTTCAATCCAAAAAAAACAGATAATACATATATTACCTTAACTCCATACCCAAGAGAAAAGTGAACAAGTGAAATCCAAGAAATTAAAATAACATCCCACTTGTAAAAACCAAACCCACGTTTTATGCAATCAATGATTTTAAATTTCAAAATAATATCCAATTTTTATTGTTTAACATAATCCCACTTACGCGCACCGCCAAAACGCGTTCAGGGCGTTTCTGACGGCAGAACGGTAAAACAGGCAACAAACCACCCGGAAAACCGCCAGAAACGCACCTGATAGATTTTACCGTCATGCATGACTATGCAGCCAGATGCATGACCGGCTGTCTGACACAAAAAAACACGTAAACGCCATATTTTCATAACTTAACATCAGAGAGTATTAAGCTGCTCCCTGGCATAACCTTCGGCCTTTCCCCTGGCTTCCGTCTCTGTTTTTCCCCACGCCATTCCCCAGCCATGACAACCTTCCGGCAACGGGATTTCATTACCCTGTGAATCATAAATATGTGTCACTTTGGCTTCATAGCATTCTCCGCCAGGCAGAGGCCTGATCTCGCTGACTGACGTACGCATGAGTGTATTTTCAACACCAGTATTCATTCCAGCCCTCCGGTCTTTACCCCAGTGTCCGGCCGTTATATGACCGGCTCCGCTGCAATGTCAGTTCTTTCTGATGTTGTCGCTCATGCTCAATGGCGTTCAGCTCCCGGACAACCGGCGCAGCTGCCCGCTCAAACTCTGTACCTGCTCGCTCAAGTCTGACACGCGCTCGCTCAGCGCCGCGTTCTCCCGTTGCATAAGACCAGACATCGTCCGCCATTCCGCGAAGGCGTTCTCCCACTCGTCCAGCCTTTTCGAGTAGTCCTGCTGTAGCTGCTCTAATGCGCTCAGCAACTGTTTTTCCAGCTCTGTCATGCTGCTCTACTCCTGCACCAGTCTGATGCCGTTCTTCCTGCCGTTGTCGAACGTCCAGTTCGTGTCCGCTTTCACGCCTTCCGGCAGCACCAGAAAACGCCCCTGGTTGTCTTCCTGATACCTCACGCCCCACGTCCGGGCGTTCAGCTTCTCCAGCGCGTCCTTCTGCTCCCGGATGCTCGTGTAATTGTCGAGTATCTGCTGCCCCTGCCACCACAGAATGCCCGCGCCCGACGCTATCAGCAGCGCGGAGACCAGGACGATGGTCAGCCACGTCTGGCTGACCATGCGCAGCATCCCTTTCGTGCGCTGGCTCATGGCTGAGGACAGCTTCCGGTCGTGGTCGAGGATGGCGGCGCTGATTCTCTTCTCGCTTTCGCTCAGTTCCGCTCTGACAGACTTCTCGTGCTCGCTGAATGCGGCTTTCAGCATCTCGCCGGTACTCTGCTGCTGCGCTTTCGATTTCTGCTCTAAGTCCTTCGCCAGCGTTAAAAGACTGTTCATAGATGGCTCCCTTCAGTCGGATGTTTCGCCCCCCGTCCGGGTCGGCAATGCTGATGCTGCTTTTTGTGGTGCGCACCACCTCAAAACCTGCGCTTTCCAGCGCCTCCGTGACGTCCTGACGGGTTTTCAGCTCCCCGGAGGAGGCCAAGGCCAGTAACCCCCGTGTAATCGTCTGAGCGGCTTCCTGCTTCGCTTCCGGCAGCGCGGACGGCGTGACCAGCGCCCGTCGGTTTTCCGGCGCGTTCGGATCGTGCAGCCCCAGCCTGCCGTTCACGATGGTCTGCCAGGCATCAATGCGCGGACGGTCGGCGCGGTCGTAATACGGCTGCAGCCGTTTGCCGGTCAGCAGCTCCGTGTTCGGGATCAGGAAGTTCAGCTCCAGTCGCCCCTTGTCCCGGTGCTCAACCCACAGCACGCTGTACTGATCTTTATCGAGTCCGGGCATCAGAACCCGCTCAAAGCTCGCCATCAGCTTTTCGCGCTGGCCGGGCGGTAAGTCCTGTTCGGCAAAGGACAGCACACCGGATGTGTACTTTTTGGCGTAGGGCGAGGCGTCGATAAGCTCCCGGACTTCCTCCGGTTTACCCTGCAGAACGCTGGCGCCGTCGCGCTGCCGGTCTTTACCCAGCAGATAATCCACCGGACCGGCACCACCGCCGCGCCCTCGCGGGTGAAATTTAACGATCATCGTCTGCCCCCTTTTCCAGCACTGCCTGGCGAAGCCGTTCGAGTCCGGCATCGATGGCCATCAGGGCGGCAACGACCTGCACGCGGTCGTTGCCGCTGCCGCCACCGCCGTTAACCTGCCGGGCAATCTGGTTAAGATTGTTACCCATGCCGGCAAGCTGACGAAGCAGCGCCGGCGAGAGCGACGGAAGTTTGCCGGTGCGGACGGGCTTCTCGTCCAGGCACGTCTGGCGCATCCAGGCTGCGAGCTGTTTACCGTCGCAGCGTTCCAGCAGACGCCGGTGCTCATCCTCAGTCACCCACATCGTGAGCATTTTGCTGCGTTTGTCTGCCAATCCTGCCTCCTGATAACGCCGGGACGGGCGGGAAAGAATTTCCCGGACGGCGCGGTGTTGGACAAGCCGCAGGCGCGTCAGTGCTTTTAGCGGGTTTCGGGGCGCAGCCCTGAACCAGTCACGTAGCGCTAGCGGAGTGTATACTGGCTTAATATGTTAGCCCGCAGGAAGGAATCACGAAAGTGCTTCATATGGCAAGGGAAAATGTAGCTGCATGGCGTAAGTGCAAAATACTGGTAGCGATGAAATGACGCCTCCTCGCTCACTCGGTCGCTACGCTCCGGCCGTGAGACTGTGGCGGGCGTTACCAGCTCACGAATGACAAGAGAAAGAGTGGCGCTAAAATCAGGAGAAAAAAAGGATGCGGAGTTGCCGTTTTTCCATAGGCTCCGCCCCCCTGACAAGCATCACGAAATCTGACGCTCAAATCAGTGGCGGCGAAACCCGACAGGACTATAAAGATCCCAGGCGTTTCCACCTGGTAGCTCCCTCGTGCGCTCTCCTGTTCCTGCCTTTCGGTTTACCGGTGTCATTCCGCTGTTATGGCCGCGGTTTCTCATTCCACGCCTGACACTCAGTTCCGGGTAGGCAGTTCGCTCCAAGCTGGACTGTATGCACGAACCCCCCGTTCAGTCCGACTACCACGCTCTTTTCGGTAACTATCAACTTGAGTCCAACCCGAAAAGGCACGACAAATCGCCATTGGCAGTAGCCATTAGTAACTGGAGGTATACGAGAGAGATATTCAGAGGTCTTGAAGTATGGGCCTGACTACGGCTACACTGAAAGAACAGTTTTGGTATCTGCGGTCTCGTATACCCAGCTACCTCGGTTCAGAAGAGTTACAGCTCAACTGATCCCTCGAAAAGCCACCTTACCGGGTGGCTTTTTCGTTTACAGGTCAGGAGATTACGGCCAGAACGAAAGGATCTCAAGAAGATCCTGTCTATGGAACCGAAGGCAAGTCATTAAATTTAATGTAATTCCCATTAAAATCAATAACATAATCTTCATTACTGCAGTTTTCATTAGAAAGCATATTACAAGCACTTGGTATGTTACGATCGCTAATTTTCAACCATTGAGAAAATGTCGTCATAAAATCAAGTGCACTACGTGGCTGATGTACAACTTCTTTTATTTCTGAGTTACTATTAATAATAAAGAATGGCACTTCATAATTCTCTTTAGTCTTGTCACCATGTGTCAAGTAAGCACCTTGTGTATCTTTATTAACGTATGACAATCCATGATCAGAAAAATACATAACAGACCAACTTTCACCAGTCTGATTTGCAAGAGAAATAACTTTAGATAAAAATTGATCTGTCATCTCTATGGACTTTATATAACATGATACTTCCTTCGCGCCCACATCAATATCATAGGTATTATTAGTTCTAATGCAGGCTTTTGGATGTGATCCCATCAAATGAAGAACAATCAATTTATTTTCATTTTTATTTTTATTTAAAGCTACATCAAGTAAGGGTAACAAATTTTCATCTGGCGAGATAAGCCTATCATCTGAGCTTCCAGATTTAATAAACTCACTATAATCTGCACTATGCCCAATCAATGAAATTGGTGAATCGAAGTGTCCCTTACTGCCTTGATTGGATAACCACCACGTTTCAAAACCAGCTTTTGATGCTAGAGTGACAACATTATTATTCAGTTCTAAAACACTACCCTTACGTAAGGATAAGGTATTAGTTAATGAGATCATTGTTGAAGGACCGGCAGATATGTAATTATCAAAAATCATTGCTGGGGCACTATCAAGCCAAGGAGTGTTACTGTACTTACCGCCGAATGAATGGACATAATCACGGCGAGCACTTTCACCTATAACCAAAATGTAATTTTTATACTCCCCTCTTGATTTATTCGGACTCCAAATACTCTTTGATTTAATTATTAATGAATATGAAACCCTATCACCCTCCACCTTCTTATAGGCGGAATAAAGATCTTTTACAAACCTAATTTCCGGCAGTGCAATATCACCATTTAAAATTCCACCTTGCCTGATAGCTGACCATGTTGAGGAAATGACAAAGAAAAC
>NZ_JBCIVJ010000050.1:0-4671 GCF_039409775.1 Phytobacter palmae
GTCAGCGTTGTTTTACCATGGTCAACGTGGCCGATAGTACCGACGTTAACGTGCGGTTTTGTACGTTCAAACTTTTCTTTAGACATCGATTGTCCCTCTAAGACACGGATAAATCGGTGATATCACCACATCAACCAGGCAACATGCCCGACTTGTTGAATGCAATAAACAGAGAGAAACAGGGGAGGAGAGATAAAGAAGTGGTGCTGATACCCAGAGTCGAACTGGGGACCTCACCCTTACCAAGGGTGCGCTCTACCAACTGAGCCATATCAGCACGTCTGGAGCGGGCAGCGGGAATCGAACCCGCATCATCAGCTTGGAAGGCTGAGGTAATAGCCATTATACGATGCCCGCATCCTAAAACTCGGCTACCCTATTCTTTCTGTGTTTCAGGAGAAGAAAACTCTCCCTTTGAGTTGATTCAGCTTTGACACCAACTCTGGTCACACAAGGTGACCGAAAATGGTGGTGGGGGAAGGATTCGAACCTTCGAAGTCTGTGACGGCAGATTTACAGTCTGCTCCCTTTGGCCGCTCGGGAACCCCACCGGACTTGATGGTGCCGACTACCGGAATCGAACTGGTGACCTACTGATTACAAGTCAGTTGCTCTACCTACTGAGCTAAGTCGGCATCAAGTAGCGCGCATTCTAGGGAGACAGAGCGATTGATGCAACTAAAAAATTGCACAAATTGTTCTATCGCTCACATTTTGCACGACAAGGCCGTTAAATGCTGCTATTTCAAACAAATTAGTGGAAAAAACCAGTATCGAAACCACTATTGGCGGTCATATCTCCTCGACATTCAAGGCAGGCATATCTCCTGTTCGCTTGCAGAAAGCGCATTTACCTTGCCCTGGTGCACTTTTTTAACCAATCAGTTAGAAATCCCGCATTTCAGGAGAGCACGATGCGGATCACATCTACGCGAAATGATCACTATGAAGACAGGCCATTTGAACCCTGCCATGGTGCGTGTTTACTTTAATGAAAGCGCCAGTTAATTGTGGGGCGTCACTCAGTAGGGTGAAATGGACGGTCATCCTCAAACCCTCTTTACTCAACGGGCGAAATGCTGGTTGTGTCAATTTATCGCTCAGTAAAGAAGCCTGGATGCCCTACGGTGCAATCATCAAGTTGCATAGAGTACGAATCGGTTCCGCCGAAGCGCTGCAGGCGATGCTAATTAAGGCAATTAAGAAACGGGCTTGTGCCGATAATGCAACCTTCTCTGTCACGAAGTTCAGGTCGGTTCGCTCGCAGAAGGCCCAACCGTATACAGGATTAACGGCGGTTGGATGAAATAGAGGATGACGTTAACTCAGCCGATGGGAGTACACATTCAGCCGCGATCTATTGCCAACGCTTATTCGAAGTGAATCAACTAACCCGCGCTATTGTCTGCGGTCTCGGAAACGTGATGCGTTCTTAGGAAAGCATCACGCAGACGCGATTTTTCATATTATTCCCTGTCATCTGGTGTTAACCTCCTGCCCATTGTCCTAACTTATATTAATAACGTCGCGCCATTGCATTACCTTAAAAGAAGGCTTCTCGCTCCGTGTCGGAAGCATACGTGGCGAGCCACCATGGCAGGCAGAAAAAGCTTATGAGTAAAAAAGAGCAAACGTTAATGACCCCGTACTTGCAGTTCAATCGTAGCCAGTGGGCTGCGCTTCGTGATTCAGTGCCGATGACGCTCACTGAGGGTGAAATCGCGCGGTTAAAAGGCATTAATGAAGATCTCTCTCTGGAAGAGGTCGCAGAAATTTATCTGCCACTGTCACGTTTGCTCAATTTTTATATCAGTTCGAATTTGCGTCGCCAGGCCGTGCTTGAACAATTCTTAGGCACGAACGGGCAAAGAATCCCTTATATTATCAGCATCGCGGGTAGCGTTGCCGTAGGTAAAAGCACGACGGCGCGCGTACTACAGGCTTTATTAAGCCGCTGGCCAGAACATCGCCGCGTTGAATTAATCACTACCGATGGCTTTTTGCATCCTAATCAGGTTTTAAAAGATCGCGGCCTGATGAAGAAGAAAGGGTTTCCGCAATCTTATGATATGCACCGTCTGGTGAAGTTTGTTTCCGATATTAAATCGGGGGTGCCAAACGTTACTGCACCAGTATATTCACATTTAATTTACGATGTTATCCCGGATGGGGATAAAACAGTAACCCAGCCAGATATTCTCATTCTTGAAGGGCTCAATGTATTACAAAGCGGTATGGACTACCCTCATGATCCTCATCATGTATTTGTATCTGACTTCGTTGACTTCTCTATTTATGTCGATGCGCCGGAAGAGCTGTTACAGAAATGGTATATCAATCGCTTCCTGAAATTCCGTGAAGGGGCTTTCGCCGATCCGGATTCTTATTTCCATAATTATGCAAAATTGACCGAAGAAGAAGCTATCAATATTGCCACATCTCTTTGGAAGGAAATTAACTGGCTAAATTTGAAAGAGAATATTCTTCCAACTCGCGAACGTGCGAGCCTTGTGATGACCAAAAGCGCCAACCACGCGGTCGAGCAGGTTCGCCTGCGGAAATAAAAGAAAGGGGAGCGAAATGCTCCCCTTCTTTTATTATTCGGCACTGCGCAAGGAAATTTCGCCACCCATCCAGGGTTTAATTACCCCATCCTGTTCAAGCAACAATGCGCCCTGTGCATCAATACCGCGTGAGATGCCAAATATCTCTCTCTCGCCAATGATCAATTTTACCGGGCGATCGATGAAGTTATCCAGTTTCTTCCAGCGAGATAGCCAGGGGCCTAACCCTTCCTGTTCAAAGGACTGGAGTGCGGAACGTAATGCATTGATTAAACGCGCTGCAAGCATATTACGATCAAGGGTCACACCCGCTTCTTGCAGGTTAACCCAGCCTTGATTGATAACATCGCTTTCCGCATGGCGCATGGCGAGGTTAATACCCGCCCCTATGACGATCTGAGCAGCATCCCCGGTTTTTCCCGTTAATTCGACTAAGATACCGGCAAGTTTACGATCGCCCAGATAAAGATCATTTGGCCATTTAACCCGAACGTTTTCTGCGCCTAATTCCTGAAGCACTTCTGCCATGACGATACCAATGACCAGACTTAATCCAATCGCTGCAGCGGGACCTTGCTCAAGACGCCAGTACATGGAGAGATAAAGGTTAGCTCCAAAGGGAGAGAACCACTTACGCCCACGACGCCCACGACCTGCTTGTTGATACTCTGCAACACAGGCATCGCCGGATTGCATTTCACTGATACGGTCCAGTAGATATTGGTTAGTAGAATCAATAACCGGCAACACGGCCACTTTACCTGTTTGTACCTGCGCGACGATCAGCTTTTCATTCAGCAATTGGATGGGTTCAGGCAGACTATAGCCCTTTCCGGGCACGGTGAAGACATCAACCCCCCAATCGCGGATGGTTTGAATATGCTTGTTGATAGCAGCACGACTCATTCCCAACCGCTCACCGAGTTGCTCGCCAGAATGGAATTCGCCATCAGCAAGAATAGAAATCAGGGTTAACGGAATGGTGTTGTCTTTCATGCAATCACCTCTACGGCATTCACTTCGCCACGATGGCCGATAAAACGCACCTCGGGCTCCAGCCAGACATTGAACTTCGTCCCAACCTGTACGCGTACATGGTGTGCCAGACGAACGACATCTTCGCTGGTCGCGTTATCTTGATTGATCAATACCAGAGCCTGTAGCGGATGAACTGCGGCCCCGCCAATGGATACGCCTTTTAACTGGCATTGATCGATAAGCCATCCGGCAGCGAGTTTCACTGTACCGTCAGGTTGAGGATAATGGGGAGCTTTTGGCGATTTTTCCAGTAGAGCGGCGGCCTGTTCTGCACTCACAACCGGATTTTTAAAGAAACTACCGGCATTACCGTTTACTTTTGGGTCAGGCAACTTACTGGTACGCATGCGGCAAACTTCTTCAAAAACTTTCTGCGGCGTTACTGTTGCCGGATCCAGGCGCGTCAGATCGCCATAGGTCAGGATCGGCTGCCACTGTTTAGGTAAGCGCAGACCAACCGCGATAATTGCGTAGCGATCCTGATACTCATGTTTGAAGATGCTGTCACGATAACCAAAACGGCAAGCTTCTGCCGTTAATCGCCGGGTATCGCCGGTATTCAATTCGATACAATCGACATAGGCACAGACGCGCTGCAGTTCAATACCGTATGCGCCTATGTTCTGGATAGGTGATGAACCAACACAACCGGGAATTAACGCCAGGTTTTCTAGTCCGGGCATTCCGTGCGAGAGCGTAAACTGTACGAGTTGATGCCAGTTTTCCCCGGCGCCAACGTGAACATGCCACGCCTCGGCGCTCTCCTCGGTTTCAATCCCCAGGATACGGTTAATAATGATCGTACCTGCGAAGTCTTCCAGGAAAAGGACATTGCTGCCCTCACCCAGCATTAATACAGGCTGTCCATTACGTACGGATTCCTGCCACGCTTCAAGCAGTTGCTGCACATTTTCAGCACGTATTATTTTATTTGCATTGTGATCAATGCCGAAGGTATTCCAGGGCTTAAGGGAGTGGTTCATAGACGCTGTCCTGATGCAAAAACCCGGCTAGTTTACCGCATATGCAAGGTGAGCGCTTGTGGTTATATGGAAGGTTTCAGGAGGAA
>NZ_JBCIVJ010000051.1:0-4332 GCF_039409775.1 Phytobacter palmae
AAAAAAACGCTGTTGGCGGCCATGATGGTCGCGTTGGTGACCTTTGCCGCTGCTGGATGTTCTTCAAACCAAGAAATAAAAACCACAGATGGTCGCACTATCGTTACAGACGGCAAACCCAAAGTTGACAGTGATACGGGGTTAGTATCCTACAAAGATGCCCATACAGGCCGAACCGAACAGATCAACCGTGACAAAATTACCAACATGAGTGAACTAGACAACTGATACGGATAAAAGGAGCTGGCTTTGAAAAAGATTTTTGTTTCAGTGTTCGCAGCGGCAGTTGCGCTTTCAGCCCTAACCGGCTGCACGCGCACAAGCTATGCCATCCACACCAACGACGGGCGTACAATTGTCAGCGACGGCAAGCCTACAGAATCAGACTCAGGCCTGCTGGGCTATAAAGACGCAAATGGTGTCAAACAGCAGATCAATAAAGCCGACGTTAAAGAAGTCTCTGAAATTCCGCATTGAGGCATCGCTCTCTCCGAAAAGGGCCGCTAATGCGGCCCTTTTCTTTATCTGCCCCAACAACAGGCAAAAAAAGCCCCCGCTGGGGGCCAAATACCTGCAGTGGCTGGATAGTACTGCATTCCTGATGAAGGAGACGAATAAGTATGGGCCGGATTTTTGCGTCTGCAGGCTCGGTCGCCACAATTTTTCCGTACCCGCCAGGCATCATGCTTTTACCATAACATCCCTTACGCGTAACGTCTCAATGGATACTAACGATGTTATCTGATTCTAGGCGGGAGGATTGTCTGTTTTCTGAGATGCGCAATAATGGAATAGATAACAGCCGAAAAAAGAGACATTATGCTTCATCACTGTCAGGCAAGGTCAGTGGATGATATCTATCTTCAGGATATTGCCCACATTATTCACCCAGACACGGCGGCACGTTACCTAGCAGACACCGCTTTGCCAAACAGGATCATCCCGGAGTGGGATTTACCGCAGGCCTATAGCTCCTTTGTTAACCAGTACAATTTGTTTCACTATCAGCGTCCCTGGATGGCATACAGTGACGCGCTGGCTGATATCAAGGCAGGGAAAGTCGTTCTGGTGAGAAAAAACATGACCGGCACTCCTGTCAACGGTGTGCTGACAACCTCTGGAAATCTCCGGGACGGTCTTCCGCTCTCCCTTTATTCACGGCTCCGCTATCTCATTATCTATCAGCTAAAACGCCCGGTATATTATGTTCATCCGGCTGCGCCGGTGCAGCGCACCCAGGCGGCAAAACCTATTACCAGCAAAGCCGCCGGCCGGCTTCTGGCTGCAGGCGGTATTTATAACGGCAACCCAGAAGGATTCAGGAAGACGGCAGAACAGCTCGGCGGTGATGCGCCAGCCGGTTATGCTCAGGTCATGGATAACAAAGGGCTGCTCATTACCGGCGCATCTTTGGCGGCAGGGCTGACAATGGGAAGAATGCGCTTTCCTGAGCTGGAACAGCTTGAACACTTCGGTGCCAGAGGCACAATATCAGGCAGGCCATTCGATCCCGATAAAGCGGGCGGTCCGATTGAAAACCTGACGACGGATGGCGTGAACATCACTCATGAAGGTATAGCAATCGTGGAGAAACACACATCGCGATTTGGTGACGACCCTGGCAATGAGTTCATGATTAACAGACTTAAAAAAATAGCCGATGGGGAAATTCCTCATGAGCAAGTAGACTTAAATTACTACACTCATGAATGCCGGGAATATCAGCGTTATTGTAATTTAGGATGGGAAACTGGCGCCCCTGCAGATAACATCGAAGCTCATGAGCTGTGGAACAATACTCACACCGCGACGCTCGAAGACTACAAGTTAAAAGGTGAGGTAGAAGACCTCTATCACCCGGATGCACCCCTATGGTAAATAAAACAGAACTGAATATCCTGAAGCTTCTGGCCTCCAGAGAGGACATTAACTGGACCTGGTACAATCTTGACCGGGCGATGACCAGCAGAAAAATGGATGGTATTGGTAACGTTGCGAGACTCGTCGATAATCTGTCTAAAGCCGGTCTGGTAGATACCGTGCCAAGCGGAAACCCCTCAGGAATGGACTACTACCGCGTATCAGAATCCGGCCACCGCTTTCTGAACAGTATCAGAGACGAATACCAGCACGATTTACCATAACATCCGTTGTCTGCACCGCCGGATCGGCACTGACGGCGCAGACGGCACCTGGCACCCGAAAACCCGGCTTAAGCAACGCTACATCCTCCGTTAAGCCGGGAGATAATTTTTACCCGACTGCATAGCCATGCAGCCAGGTGAATGACGGCAGGATTCAGCCCAAAAACAGCGTGAAGGCCCCGAAAACCGGCAAATGCTTTTCCAGCCACTCCCACAGTTCTGCCGCCAGATGCAGGCAGTTAAGTACAGCTTCAATAACATTAAGCAGTTTCATAATTCCCCCTGGTATAGGCCGTGATCTTTGCATCACGACGTATTTAGCGGGGAATTTCGCAGCCCTTCTTCTTGGGGTTTATCACGGGCCGGCATCCGTCAGCCCAGCGTCGGTCCTTTGTAGGTTTTCTGCGGCTGGCGCTCCAGCTCCAGTGTTTTCTGATACTCATTCTCCCCCTGCCGGAACTCGGTGGCATTCAGTTCCCGGACAAGCGGCGCAGCTGCTCGCTTAAACTCAGCACCTGCGTGCTCAAGTCCGACACGCGCTCGTTCAGCACCGCGTTCTCCCGTTGCATAAGCCCAGACATCTTCTGCCATTCCGCGAAGGCGCTCTCCCATTCGTCCAGCCTTTGCGAGTAGTCCTGATGTAGCTGCTCTAATGCGGTCAGCAACTGCTTTTCCAGCTCTGTCATTTTCCGCTACTCCTGTTTCAGGCGGATCCAGGTCGTCCCGTCGTAGGGGATGGCTTCGGCTTGCATCCCCGGCGGCAGGATAAGGAACCTCCGGCCGTCGCTGCTCTCCTGATAGCGCACTCCCCACGTCCGGGCAGTCATTTTCGCCAGGGTATCTTCCTGCTGACGAAGATGTGTGTAATTGTCGGTTACCTGTCCCGGTGGATATTCCGCTTCCTCGCTCACTGACTCGCTACGCTCGGTCGTTCGGCTGCGGCGAGCGGTACGGACTCACGGATAAAGACGTGGGGGGGAAATACGTGAATGCAGGAGGGGAAAAAAGGATGCGGCGCTGCCGGTTTTCCATAGGCTCCGCCCCCCTGACAAGCATCACAGAATCTGACGCTCAAATCAGTGGTGGCGAAACCCGATGCGGCTTAAAGATACCAGGCGTTTCCCCCTGATGGCTCCCTCGTGCTCCCCCGCATTCCTGCCTTTCGGTTTACCGGTGTCATTCCGCTGTTATGGCCGCGGTTTCTCATTCCACGCCTGACACTCAGTTCCGCGAAGGCAGTTCGCTCCAGGATTGACTGTATGCACGAACCCCCCGTTCAGTCCGACTGCTGCGCCTTATCCGGTAACTATCGTCTTGAGTCCAACCCGGAAAGACACGAAAAATCGCTACTGGCAGCAGCCATTAGTAACTGGAGGTATACGAGAGACAAATTAAGAGGTCTTGAAGTATGGGCCTGAGAGAGGCTACACTGAAAGAACATTTTTGGTTTCTGCGGTCTCGTATACCCAGTTACCTGGTTAAGCAGTTCCCCAACTGACTTAACCTTCGATCAAACCACCTCCCCAGGTGGTTTTTTCGTTTTCAGAGCAAGAGATTACGACTGTAACGACAGGATCACAAGAAGATCATTTACTCAGAGAGACTAACTACCACTATGTTTGCCTATCAACATACTTAGGAAACATTACTTGAGTTAACGACTCCACCTTACTTTTAGTATCTCGCAATGAATCTTCCGACCGCCGTTGTGTTGAAGTTCTATTGCGCCACCGGGGTATAAATCACTTTCGTTTAACTCAATTAAAAGCTCGTTCTTGTGAGCATCCTCTAAATAAAGGTAATAACACCCACCATAAAGGTTCTGCGTATCTGGCACGGCAACAAAAGATTTCTTTCCGAACAGTAAAACAGCCTCTTTTTCTCCATGCTCTGTTAGCAATAATCGAAATTCTTGTCCATCAGGCGCGATCCCCCATATACGCAAGATCGGCGCTCTATGTGGCTTATACCAAAATTGATAGTAAAGACCTGCCACTACAACCAGTGAAATTAATAAGGCCATTTCAATCCTCAAAAACAAGCAACATTCCAAAATCGTTTTTCATTCATTTTTACTGCTGGGCATGATGCCCACCTTCAATCCTCTTTTCGCATGAAAAAACGACCTATACTTAGATGGTTAGTGACCATATCCACTTTACCTTTAAGCAGGGAACCTATTATGAAT
>NZ_JBCIVJ010000052.1:0-3362 GCF_039409775.1 Phytobacter palmae
TTTTCTTTGGTTTAAAATTATAAAACTCTCTCGTCATTTCAACCTCATATCTCTCTTATCTTACCTTCTGCAAGAAGCTGACTAATAGATTTAGAAAGCTCGTACTATGTTCCCTTATCTGGCTGGTTAAACCTAGGTATTGCGGGCCCAGCAGCATAGATAGGGACAAGAACCTCATAGATTTTATATGATTTATTTAGCGTATCCAATGGTAATGTACGTCTCTCAAAATACAGAACTGCGCGAGCAGCTTTACCAGGCTAAACAGATAGTTAAAGGGATTAAGGATGTGCTTGTTTAGTGGACTGAATGGGTATTAGATAATAAAAAAGCTGGGAAGAATTTATTTCTTTCCCGGCTTTCGTTTTAAATAGTTTCGAACTTGATAACATCAGGAGGGAAGCTATCAGGAAATGATTTATATTTAAGCCTGTTTGCTAATAAACTTTCTAAAAAAGTACTCAGCCCATTGTCAGAATACTCAACTTCAGGCGATCTTGATGGAATAATAGCGGTCCCCCATAAATCACTATTCACTTTAGAATTTACAACCCAAAAAATATAATCACCATTATCAGTAACCCCCACTGGAATCAATCCATTATCTTTTGGATATAATTGATATTTATAATAATCGCTATCTGACTCGATCAGATAATTAAGATCCTCTAGAATAAATTTATATTGTTCAAAAAATTCACATCTTCATTTTGGCTAAA
The DNA here is from genome assembly GCF_039409775.1 of Phytobacter palmae. Taxonomy (NCBI): domain Bacteria; kingdom Pseudomonadati; phylum Pseudomonadota; class Gammaproteobacteria; order Enterobacterales; family Enterobacteriaceae; genus Phytobacter; species Phytobacter palmae. Next base: position 720 of record NZ_JBCIVJ010000052.1, read on the forward strand.
TGGGTTAAATATAACAATAAATTCTGAAATGCGACCCGACCCATATGTATTTATAAAATCAACATAATCAGACGGAAAAGATAAATTATCCTCAATCAAAGGCCATTTCATGCCCTTGCCCGATTCTGAAGGGGAAACTGGTGCTGTTAGTATCGAAATTAGACTATTTATTGGCATATTTACATTCCCGGTGGATTAAGTACTGTAACGTGTTCGAAGAATCCTCCTGATCCTTCTGCTTTTATTGTAATATCAGCCAGCATTCTGGAAGGGCCATGATAAATAGGAGTTATGTTTAGATCAACAACTTCCCCTTGTTCCAAAGTCTTCCGTATTCGACCTTCTATTCCAATCATCACTGGTGTATTGGCAGGTCGTTGTGGAATAGAAATTAGATTGCGAACATCATCATCAGAGCAACCTAACTGACGACCAAGCAAATGTCCTCTTGCCCGATGACAACCAGCTCCGGTAATAAATCCGGGAGGTTGAATATTGGTATTTGTGTGCGTTCCAGTATTTATATGGCTTGCATTTAATCGAGCCTGCACACCTGGTGGCCGACCTAAGATATCCAGTTCACCATATTTGATACCGCAATTCGTTAATCCCAGCGGATCGATCCAACTAAGAGGGTTAGGCGCATACTGATAAAGGTTTATCCCCCCCGCCAGCCCTATCGAATCAAGTTACGTAAATTTTCCACACTCTGGGTCATAGTATCTGAATAAGTTATAATGCAGTCTTGCCTCACAACCACAGTCCTCCATTGAGAATGCAAATGTAGAATTATCCGCCAACTAAATTCATTTGTAGTTCATTAGCCAACTCAACTATGTCTTTATCTTGACTACGCATTCCTAATTTTATATGTGTATTTAATAATGCATTATTTTTTATAACATACAAAAATTCACCAATTTCTTTATATAAATAATAGTCTAAATCTTTTTTATAAAAATCAGATATGATATTCCCGACTAACTCATGTCGAGTTAACAGCCATCCACGTGAAATTATAATATTTCTCGCCATTTTCTTTTCTTCATCATTACCAATGATCGATATATTTATAAGTTTCTCGATAAATAAATCAGATAAAGAAAAATCAAGCAGGCCATCTTTTATCAATTTCAAAGATACTCTTCTATGTTCACTATCGGTTGAACACAGCAAAAACATTAAATCAGGATCACATTCAAGAATTAGTGAACGAACAAGATAATAGTATTGATTTAGAGCGGTTTCCTGTAACTCATATTTCGACCATGTAATTCCATTATGCTGGACTGAATCAACAAAATTGCGAGTTTCTTCATTAAAAAAATCTTCAATAGCAATAAATTTTTTTATTAAATCTTTCATATTTTACCACCATACTCCCATGGTAATGAATTAAACAAATTATTGAACTCATCTGGCGTCATATCTCTAGTAGGATACACTGTTGAGTGTCCAGGAGACATATACCCTCCGGGCATATCACGCCCATCGTGTTTAATACCTAACCCATCAGGCATTTTCACATCTTCACGTAAAGTATGATAATGTCCCTGTAAACCAGATTCTTCAGGTGTTCTGGTCACTGATTTACCTTGAGGTCTTGTCTTACCTGCTTGTGAAGGAAGCAAGCCATGCTCATTGGGGGCCAAATCTCGCTCACGAATACCTTTTGGCCCGCTCTTATTTCCGAATGCACAAAGCCGTTGTAACCCCCACGGATCCACCCAACTCAACGCATTCGGCGCATAACTATAGAGGTTTAATCCCCCCGCCAGCCCTATCGGATCCTGCTGGGTAAACCTTGCGCTATCCGGGTCGTAATAACGAAACAAATTGTAGTGCAACCCGGTCTCACGATCCAGGTATTGCCCCTGCATACGCAGGTTCTGCGCATACCCTGTACCCTATGGTATCGACTCGTGCAGCAGTTTACCCCACGCGCTGTTCTGCCCTTCCCAGCGGATATGTCCTTCACGGTCCGTCATCCGTTCTGGCGTACCGTTCGGCTGACAGTGAAACCAGAAGATATCCGGATCCTCTGCGCCATCAATACGCGCCAGCGGTTCATAACTTTCCCCGTCGCTATAGACATAAGTCAGGGGCACATCGTCGTGAATTTCCTGCAACAGGCGAAAACCTTCCCACAGAAAACGTGTCGTCACCTGCTTTCCTGACTGTCTGCCCCCCAGCGTCTGCTGGCCTGTTTTGCTGATACGCCGGCCGAGCGGATCATAACGGAAACTGACCTGTGTTTGTGGTTTGTTGCGATCCCTCGGTACTGCCACCACATCGGTTACCGTGATATTTCAGAGGGAGCAGCGTGCTTATGACCGATTATGACGAGGTGCAGGAGCTGTGAGAGTAGCTTTATCAGGCCAGACAGGTGGTTAATGGAGTGAAGGACGTACTGATTGAGTGGGCTAAACGGAAATTAAATAATAAAAGAGCCGGGAAGATATAATTTCATTCCCAGCTTTTGTTATTTATGGCATCAGTTTTTTAATATCTTCAGTGGTCAAACTAAAACTATCACTAGTATTTTTATTTAACCCCAAACTAAATTTATTATTTTTCTTTTGTAACCAATGATAAAATCTAATAAATATATCCTCATTATCCTCTGTCAACTCCATAAAACCA
>NZ_JBCIVJ010000053.1:0-3033 GCF_039409775.1 Phytobacter palmae
GGCCTGACCTGATCAGGCGTGTCATACCATTTTGGTGAAGCCGCCTGAATCGGCTCCTCAACGAGAGGATTTGCAAGATAATCATACTGCATACGATGCTGAGTTCGTGCGCCAGGTGAAGGGATATATTGGTCATATCTCGAGGCGTAGCGCTCGATTTCACGTAAATCAGAATGCAGATCAATCATGGTATTTCCTTGTATCTCAAGTAGGTTTTGCCGCCTACATCGGTGCGCTCAAGCACCTCAAATTTTGTACCGGGTTTGAATAAAACTTCCGTTTCATTCATTTCTTTATATTGGGACAGGAAATCAATTTGTCGACCCGATGTCCCTTCTATCGTGATTTGCGTCGGACCATCAAACCCTTTGTAGATATCTGAACTCATAAATGCCGGATCGGAAACCACTTCCCCTACCTGATTTTTTGCAAGAACATCCGCAGGCAAATCAGTTCCACGTTGGGTGGTCCCTACATAAGGGTCAAGTTTATCAAGCCCCTGATTAATATGATCAACAAAAGCCTGCCGTTCTGGCGTCATTTCAATTTGCCCACGCAGAGCCATGTTTACTTCGGTATATCCTGGGTTGGTTGTATAACCGTATAGTGCACCAATTTCATCGTCCGACAAACGTTGAGAGAGCTCAGGGTTATGCCTGTCCGCAAGTTCTCGCCCTTTTTGCGTCCATTTGTTTGCCGTGGCCTCGCCTTTAGCCTCTTTGAGCGTCATAGAGGGTTTGTTGGATGCTGCCGCTACCGGTTCAGCATTGACGACCTCAGTGGCTCGCGCAGCACGCACAGCGTCAAATTTCGCGCCGCCTTTCATGCCGGCACCGCCACCTATCAGGCTGCCGAACAGCATGCTCCATTTTTGTCCGTCACTGCCCTCACCAAACAGCCATCCTCCTGCCCAGTTCCCTGCCGTCCCCCCCATCAGGGCGCCAGCAGTACTGAGCACAGCGATGGCTGGAGTAGCGACCACCGCAAGCGCCGCGGCTCCTACCCCCAGCATGACCCAGTTCACCCATTCCGGAACTTCCGGACTGATTTCGTCCGTTTGTACTTTCGCGCCACCAAAAAAAACATTGGGCGAACCGGCAAAAATCTCGGCACTACAAGTGAGTTTGTCTCCTAGCCGTGCTGCCGGATAATTATTGATATAGATCTTAATGGAACCTTCGGCGACCCGCTTTGGCGAACCACTATGTTCATCGCATTTGCCCAACGACAGATGCGCGCGAATTGCCTTACGGCTATTCACATAAACATTTGGCGAACCCTCAGTGAGCATGCCAGTGACATGTCGGGGCGCCCAGGACATACTTCCCAGCACCTCTCCCAACCCGCCTGCGGCGCAGGCACCTACAGCAGCTGACGCCACAACCAGCGCCAGCCCGCCGGTTGCTACTGTCGCAGCCCCCAGTATGGCACCACCGATAAGCCCAACAATCATCCAGGATTTCGATGCTGTGTGGGCTATAGGATCATCGACCCTTGCAGCCTGTAGCGCAGTCATTACGACGAAGTCCGTTGCCGGGTAAGAAACGCCAGTATCTGCTCAGGGGAAGCGAGTCCCTGCGGCCCGTTAACGGTGCGGCAGATACTGAGTTGTTGTTCCAGATGATGCCCAGGCACTGTGGCAACAGACCATAGGGCGTAGCGTATCGGCTGCGTGTCGGGGACAGGTGCGATACGCAGCGGGGAACCGTCCTGGGCATAGAGTAAGTAGAGACCTTCACGGGCACGCTGCAAAGGCAGACTTCGATATAACGCTTGCACACCGGAAAAAACGTCCAGATGACAACTTTCCGTATCCAGCGCGAAAAAGAGATCCGGGTTATCCGCGCGGATCATTTCCCCAAGCGTCGTCTCATGTTTATTATGGTGAAAGCGGATACTCGCAATAATGTCCTGATATTGTTTCTGATAAAGCTCAGTAAATTCACCAGGACAGGTGCCAATATAGCAAACAACTTTTTTCCCACCCGACGGCTCATCCAGAAGAATAATAATCTGGCGCTGGAAAATTAACACGTTGCCATTTTTAAATTGATAAAAAAGCTCAACAGCCGGCTCACCATCGATTAACTTCTGCTGTGTCAATTCCATGCGAAATTCTGGCACTGTAACTTCCAGTTCGCGGGCGATACGCGCCGCAACTGCCTGTACGGTCTCCCCGTTTTTCGCCCCCGCACGAGATACAACAAAGGTAAATTCACTGGCACCTGTGTCATTGAGGGTAAAAAGATTCATCGTACGGTCTTTAAATACATCAGGTAAAGCGAGTGTCGCCTCCTGGAGAATATAGTCAGCCATCGCGCTTCCCTTTATTTATTAGCTTTAACGATAAAAAAGTTATCAACTTCCTGCTGTATTGCGGTTTGTTGATTCGAGCCAACCGCCAGGGTTCCGGCACTGCCATCGGCCGGATTCAGGTGCAGGTCGCCACTAAGAGTATTAATTTGCGCACTCTCTGCCGCCGTGAAATTAAAGTTATTGCCGATTATGCTGACCGTACCGTCCTTGAGCAGTTCAATTGCGCTTTGCCCGCATTCAATACGCAGCATTTCGCCTGCAGCAAGCGTAAAAGTGTTCACAACCTTATCATCGCGGTTATTACCCGTCAGACTGGTGAGATTTCCCTTAACGCCTGTATTCTGGTCCTTCACTACCCGTAAGGTTTCATTCTCACCAACGAACTGAGTGTGATTCTTCTCAATAGTATGCGTTTCGTCATTCTTAACGTTGGTGTCCATGTTCCGTTCGGCCTGGATCCAGACCTGCTCCTCCCCCGCTTTATCTTCAAAACGCAGGGCGTTGGCGGTATCAGCAGAACCGTCTTTCGAACGGCTGAGGAACCCCATCTGCGTGGCGGCGGCAGGAAGCGCCCACGGCGGCATGCTGGCTTCGTTATAGACACGCCCGGTGATGATTGGTCTGTCCGGGTCACCGTTAATAAAATCGACCACCACTTCATCGCCGACGCGTGGAATTTGCACCCCACCAAAACCCTGCCCCGCCCAGGCGCTGGAG
>NZ_JBCIVJ010000054.1:0-2867 GCF_039409775.1 Phytobacter palmae
TGCTGTTTGATATGCTCCGTCAAGTTGAAATAGCGGTATATATATTGATTGTTCTGAAGCATAAACAAGAGATATACAAACAGCAAAAATTAGCCATACAATATACAACCTATTATGTCTATAGATTAAACTCATTTTTATATCCAAATATGATTTATTTTTAAGCGCATGAGTATATTCCAAAATTTAAGAGCAATCTAGTTGTGGCGAACTGCAAAATCTATTGTTCATGAGATATGTATGTTAAATCTTTTAAAAAAATCTGGCTCCAAAGCTCATGAACTGCATGGCTTTCTAAATAATTACCAAAAGCAACTATTATGAGAGTATGTTTTTGTAAGCTACTCTTCTCAAGCTGGGGCCATAGCTAAACACCAGCATCTTCGAATGCAACACTGATGGAAAAATTTCTAGTTCTATCCAGCGATTAGCCTCACGCATCGTCCACATCCAGTTAACGGCGTGAAACTCTTCAGCGAATCACCTGGTCGTTACAATCCGGCGCCCACTCTTTTCTATCTCCATTGCTACTATGAAGGGGTTTAAATATCATCTCTGCGCAGCATATCCTCTCCCGACCATTTATACTGTTTTGATATACAGTAGTTTGCAGGCAGGGGGAGATTAATGTGGGTGTGCCTATCAATTATTGAGATAGGGTGTGCTTTATGAGGCGGAAAGACATCCTTTCTGATCTGCTCTTAGAGCGAGTTGCTATTTAGCTAGTGTTATGGAATTATTTGATTTTTCTAAAATAAATTTATTATTAACTGTCTTACCAGAAAAGTCTGTGCCTTTGATCATTCCCTTAACCACACTTCTATCCTCTGCACTTGTGGTAACATCAATACCTTTCCTAGCATCAATAACCCCGCTACAATCCACGGCTTGCGGTGTTTTGGTACACTCTTCCTGGGTTGGTGAGTTTCCGAGCCTATCCTTGACAATCTCAGCAACGTTTGTCGAAAAAATCATCCGCATAAACTGATGTGGAAAAGGCTATTAGAGTAGCAATAAATAGTAATTTCATAAGCTTGGTCTCGTTTGGTTGTGCCGAATAATACACCATTAACAAGAGACCATTAACAAGAGGTAGTCATGGATCGTCTGGAGAGAGCATCTCTCATTTCATACCTGGTTGTGATGACCATAATAGGGCTATTTTTCGTATTCAAAAATACCCCACTAACCGGACTGGATGAAAGATTCCACTTTTTCAGGTCTTATCAGATGGCGCAGGGAACCCTGTTGCCACAGTTGATTAATGGCGAGAAAGGGTCATGGGGTGGTTGCGTAGAGAGAAAGGCTTTGCAATACGTCTGGCCGTTCTTTATCTCCCAGGATCATAATCAGCCAGCCAGCAAAGAGGAAGCTGCAAAACGGGCCAAAGAAATTGACGCCTCAACAGATACTGTCAGCACCTGTTTCAATTTCGCACCGTCTGCGACGTATTCACCATTGCTCTATGCTCCGTCAGCAATTGGTTTGGCGCTAACAAGGCTTGTTGGTGCAGGAATTGATACTCAGATGTACGCAGGCCGACTGCTGAATCTGGTGTTTTTCCTTGCTCTGGTTTATGCTGCAGTCAGGATGATGCCAGTCATGCGTATTCCTACCTTGATGATTTTGTCATTTCCAACCCTGTTAAACCTGGCGTCATCATACAGCCCCGATCCGGTAACGAACCTGGTTACAGTGATTTTTATCGCCTGCTGCCTGAGAATGGCTATTCTGAAAGAGCGGATTTTCTGGCAGACTTTTGCTCTGGCATGCCTTGTTGGTTTGCTGAAAATGACTAATATTGCATTTCTTCCATTCGTCCTGCTTATCCCATCAGCATTGTTTTCAAGCCGCATAAAATGGTTTGCATACATGGCTGGTTGTATAGTAGCAGGCTGCGCCGTGGCTTTAGCATGGAATGGCTATTATTCATGGGTTCCGAGCCAATTTTGGCACTCGGGAGGAGATATTAATAAAGCCAAAGAAATGCTCCTGACTCAGCCAATTGCTACCGCACTTTTCATCGTCAACGCCGTGATTCATCAAACACCGGATATGTTTGATCGGATGTTCGCCACGTTCGGAGGCGGTCCGGCAGCATATACGTGGACGTTTGGCGGTAGATATTGCTATCTGGCTATATTCACAATATTTATGGCAACGCTGAGCAGCGTTAGCAAGTCGCCTATTCCATTTAATAGATTGAAATTATATCTGTTACCAGTGATGAGTACCGGTAGTGTACTACTGATCTTCCTTGCTCTGTGGGTTGGTTTCTCTCCACTAAACCTGCCATTTGTTGGCGGTGTTCAGGGTCGTTACTTCATTATCAGTTTCATGACCGCGATGCTGTTCATTGTGCTTATGCTTTCACGCACAGAAACGTTTGCTAAATCATGGATTGGTGAGGCAGTGATAGATAAATACGCACTGGCATTCTCAACAATTACGTATTTATTCGTAATATCTCACGTCTGCTACCTGAGTATTGTTAAATACTGGCCGATGTATCAGTAGGAAAATAGCCCGCTTTATGCGGGCTTATTATTTTTATGACATCTTAATCATTATCCTGTACGTCCCAGCAGGTATATTCCCACCCGTCGTAAGCCTAATGAAACTTTAGCAGCAACTGCTGTATTAGCAGTGTCTGAGTAAAGATATGTTCCGATCAGGTCGTTATCTGCCCTTAGCAAACATTCATTCAGGCTTATGAGTGGCCCGGATAAGACCAGCAGGAAAAGTGATTAGTTTTGATTCAGTGGCCGCCCCACCAGCGAAAGTCAGAACAAATGAGTCTGTATAACACTTACTAACGACAACGTTTTGACCATGATTAATATTGTTTACCAGAACAGCTACATTAC
>NZ_JBCIVJ010000055.1:0-2255 GCF_039409775.1 Phytobacter palmae
TTGGCCGGGCTGGAGAGCAGTGTCACGACGCCGGTGCTGGCGTTGATGCGGAAGTGCTGGGTGTCGCTCAGGCTGTAGGTCACGCCGTGCGCATCGGTGGCGGCAGCGGTGTAGACGGTGTCGCCAACGGCAGTGCTGTCAGTAATGTCGGCGGCGGTAGTAGCGCTGGTGAAGACAGGCACGGTGTTGTCCACCAGGACGCTACTGCCGGAGATGACGGAAAGATTTCCTGCCGCATCAGCGGCATAAGCATGGTAGGTGCCTTCGGCGAGGTTTGCCGCAGAAATAGTGGCGCTGGTATTTGCTGTGACGGTAGTACTGGCCCACTGATTGCTGGCGGCACCAGTAATGTCGCTGAGCTGACCGACCACTACATTGTCGTTGACAAGATAGACAGTGCCGCTTTCGGTACTTTGCACGGTGGCGTGGCCATCATGGTTGAGCACGACAAAGTTTTCGTGGGTGCTGCCATCAGCGTTGAATTTCTGCACATAGAGGTGGTAACCAGAGATGCCGTTGGTAGAGTTGTAACCGTACCAGGTCACCATATATTCGCCATCTGCACCAAAGGCGGTGACTTGTGGATAAAGGTCAGTCGCGCCGCTGGAAGCTTGCAGTTGCACGACACCGCCTACCAGGTCACCACTGGCACTGAACTTCTGCACATAGACGTCCCAACCCGTACCATTATGGCCCATCCAGGTGACAACGTAGCCGCCATCGCTCAGCGCCGTAATGCGCGGTAATTCGTCGTTATTGACGCCCGTGTTGTTGTGCTGTGAGTCCAGTTGTATGGTAGCGCCCACTTTGCTGCCGCCAGCAGTGAACTGCTGTACATAGACAGTGTAATCGTAGGAGCTGTTCGTGTTCTGGTAATCCATCCAGGTGATAACGTAGCCACCGTCGGTCAGCGCTGCAACGTACGGGTAGGTATAGTCACCACCGTAATTGCCGTTGTTTGCCCCTTGCAGTTCGACGATGCTGCCAACCCTGGCGCCGTTGGCATCGAACTGCTGCACATAGGTGCTACTGTTGTAGGTCGAGTTGCTGTAGTTGTAGCCGGACCAGGTGACGACATAGCCACCGTTAGCCAGCGCCGTGATCTGCTGCGAGGTTTCGTAGTTAGAATTATTTCCCGTCGTGGCGTCCAGCACCACTGGGGTGGCGCCTGTGCCGTTAGCATCGAACTGCTGCACATAGATATGGTAGTCGCCGGAGGTTTGGCCCTGCCAGGTCACCACGTAGCTACCGCTGTCCAACACGGTCACCTGCGGGCTGCCATTGTTAGAAGAGCCGGAGGCCAGCTGCACGATGTTGCCCACTGCGACACCAGCGTCGTCAAAGCGCTGCACGTAGACACCACTGCCGTTGATGTACCAGGTCACGATATAGTTGCCATCAGACAGCGTCGCGATCTGCGGGGCGATATCCTGCGCAGAAGCGGCCCCATCAAGTTGCACGGCTGCGGATATTGGCGTGCCGTCAGCGTTGAACAACTGCGTATAGATGCTGCTGTCAGTGCTGGCGCCATTCTTGCTGGTCCATGCAACGGCATACGCCCCTGCATCATTAATGGCCGTCACACTGATGACGCTGTCCAACGAATTTAAGAAAATGTTGGTCGAGCCTGATGCGAGCTGTATGGAATCACCCATCGCCACACCCTGAGCGCTAAGGCGCTGCGCATAGATCCCGTTGCTGCCATTGTTGTTGCCTGCCCATGTCACCAGGAAGCTGCCGTCACCCAGCGCGGTTGTGTCAAAACCATTGGGGTAAATGTAGCCGGTCGCCGGGCTCAACATCACTGGCCCCGTAGAACTTCCGTCCAGCCTGACAGTGGGGGCGATTTCATCCACATCGGTGACATTGACGGTGACCGTCTGCGTGGTCGCATGGCCTGCCGCGTCAGTGGCGACGACGATAAAGCTGTATGCAGGCGCGTGGGTACCTTCATAGTCGGGGCTGGCATTGAAGGTGATCGCGCCAGTGGCAGCGTCGATGCTGAAATACTGGGCGTCTGTACCATTGTTCCCGTCGATCAAGCTGTAAGTGACGTGCTCGCCACCGTCGGCGGCGTCATTATCGACGGCCTGCGCGGTATAGATGGCGGTGCCGGCGGCGGTATTTTCGGCAACGCTAACCGTGGCGGTGGCAAAACTGTCGCTGCTGTTGCCCGTAGTGAAGCCAGGAGCCTGCTCATCCAGGTTATTGATCGCCAGAGTGACTGTCCGGTCGCTGGCATTGCCTGCCGTATC
>NZ_JBCIVJ010000056.1:0-2112 GCF_039409775.1 Phytobacter palmae
GGGCATCTGAAAGGCCGCAGCGCAATCAGACTCTACAATCGTTTCCCACATATACGAAAAAAGCTATGGGGCAACCACTTTTGGTCACGTGGCTACTTTGTAGATACTGTCGGTGTGAACGAGGAAATTATCAGACGATATGTGAGGCATCAGGAGAAAACGGAACAAATACATGAACAGCAAATGGAATTGCCAGAGTAGTAAGCGGAAAGTGATAATAGCCCCCCTTACAGGGGGCATTCTCAAAAGCCACCTTCTAAGAAGGTGGTCTTTTACTATTTAACTCTCGTTTAGCACACTAAACATCCCGTTCCGCATCCCCTTAACCATCTGTTTAACCTGATGATGTGATGTGCCCCTGACTTATGTTTATAGCGACGCGGAAAGTTATGAACCGCTGGCGCGTATAGATGACGCAGAGGATCCGGTTATCTTCTGTTTCCACTGTCAGCCGAACGGTACGCCAGAACGGATGACGGACCGTGAAGGGCATATCCGCTGGGAAGGGCAGAACAGCGTGTGGGGGAAACTGCTGCACGAGTCGATACCGCAGGAGACGGGCTATGCGCAGAACCTGCGTATGCAGGGGCAATACCTGGATCGTGAGACCGGGTTGCACTACAATTTGTTTCGTTATTACGATCCGGATAGCGCCAGGTTTACCCAGCAGGACCCGAGAGGGCTGGCGGGGGGATTAAACCTCTATAGTTATGTTCCAAACCCGTTATCATGGATAGATCCTCTTGGATTATCACCAGTAAGTCCTAAAACAATTCTATTCTCACAAGATAGTATAAATGGTGTTTTTGAAGATGTAAGAAATGTTAATGGGCTTATTCACAGACTTATAAACGACCCGTCATATATAAATCACGTTGAACCTATTAGAAAAGTTAGAATGCGGGATTTACCTGTAAATGTTCAGGAAAGATTGTTATCACAAGGTGCTCATAAAGATTCAGTCTTTACTTTAGATAATAGACGACTTTATGCTGCCAAAGCAGCCGGTATATCGAAGATCCCTTCGAGATGGGCTACTCCAGAGGAATTGTCAAAAATTAATTTAGATCGAAGATTTTCAACTCAAAATGGCGGCAGAACAGTGAGGACAAGAGGTTGTGGATAATATGCTTGTAAAAGCACTAGAAACAAAATATGGTCAAATATATGGCCGAGATGCGTTGATTTTAACTGGGACAGAGTTAAATCTGTATCCATTTAACTTTACCATCAAAGCTTCCTTATCGTTGTCTGCCTGCAAACCTGCTATTACAGATGCTGATGATGTAAGTCTAGAGATTTTTATTAGCAAAATTGAAAAGTTAGCTATATATAAAGTTGATGATTATCCTTTTGAGCAATATACTACATCAAGTTTCGATTTAGTAGAGGATATCCAAAGAGATGGAGTTCAGCACATAATTATCAGTACTTATGATCATGTGTTCGATATTATAGGGATATATGAAATTAAATATTGTTAAATAATAAAAGGGGAGGCGAAATCAGCCTCGCCCCTTTTATTTATTTCTCGTTCAGCACACTAAACATCCCGTTCCGCTTCCCCTTAACCACCTGTTTAACCTGATAAAGCTCCTCCCGCAGTTCCTGTGCCTCGTCACTGTCAGCGATGATGGTCAGGCACCCCTGCGAAATCTTCACGGTGACGCCCGTTCCAGTCTCAAATCCCGCTTCTTCCAGCCAGTCGCCCTTAAGGTGCAGGCTGGGGTGTTGCGAATAATACCGGGCTATACCGGATGTGCAATCTTCGTGGCGGGCTCTGACATAATGACAGGTTATGGCGGCAGTGGTATGGTGAACGGGCGCGAAAAGGCGCGTCGGGAAAGTCGGGTTAACGTGCTGTTTAATAAGTAAAAGGTGATGACCGGGAAGCCATGAGCGGTGCGGGCGGTAGCGTGTTAAAAAGTGTGGCCCCCGCCGGATCATTCCGGTGACCCGATAGGGCTAAGGGGCGGGTTAAACTTATATCAGTATGGGCCGAATCCGTTAAGCTGGATCGAGCTTCTTGGATTAAGTTGTTCTTTTAATAGTAAATCAAATCGTTAGCGTAATAATGAGACTGGACGTTTTACTAAACGACTAACTGATCCT
>NZ_JBCIVJ010000057.1:0-1530 GCF_039409775.1 Phytobacter palmae
TGATTGCTCCGGCGGCCGAAGCCATCCCGCGTCTGTGCCGACGCAAACATCAAACCGCAGAGCCTTTACAGAGGTGAGCCACAGGGAGTCTGACTCTCTGCGTACTCTCCCTGGGCACTGGCTCACCCCTTAAAGGAAAGTCCCATGAAGAAATCATTCACCGCTATTGCGGCGGTTCTCCTGTTTTCCAGTTTTGGAGCAACAGCCGCTGACATCACGATCACCACCGGGCAGCAGGGCTTAACGTACAACGCTGTGTATGGTGTGAACCTCGCCAGTGCGCTAAGCGAATATGGCTATAAATCGACAGTAGTCCCGAGCAAAGGCTCACTGGACAACCTTGATAAAGTCGCCAGCGGCGAAGCGCAGATCGGTTTCACCCAGGCTGATGCATTTCAGTTCTGGCGCAGCCGACACGGTAACGAAGCTCAGAAGGTCGACATCATCGGCGAGCTGGGCGATGAATGCGTGTTTGTGGCCGTGAAAGACGGCGGGAAGGTCGGCAGCGAAAGCGATCTGAAAGAAGGCATTAAAATCGCCGTGGGTGAACCTGCCAGCGGTTCTTATGCATCCTGGCAATATCTCCAGACGCTCGAAAAGAATTACGCAAAAGTTGAGACCTACGCAAAGGGTGGCGTTCGCTCACTGGCTAAAGTTGCCACCGGAGAATATGACGCATTCCTGTGGGTATCCGCACCCGACCGCACGAATAAGTTTCTGGAGTCAGTAAACCAGAAGGGCAGCGGCCTGACGATGATCAGCATGAATGGCTGGAACGTCGACGATAAGTTGCCAAACGGCAAAGCGGTTTATGAGCTGAAAAAGGCGGTCACTGAATCTGGCTGGCTCAGCGATTCAAAAGTGAAAGTGCCGTGTACTAAAACGCTGGTGGTCGCAAACACAGATGCCGGAGATGACATGCTGGAAACCGCATCAACTGTACTGCTCAAAAACCTGTCCCGCGTGCTGGGCAACAAATGATTAAGCGCATTGGCGGGTGGACTCTTTTTATCGTGTCTCTGTTTATTGCCTGGCGGCTGGCTGGCGTACTGATGGATTTTGCTCTGCTGGGCATTTCCATCGTCATGCTGGTGGTCTGCTGGTACCGACCTTATAAAGCTAAAAAATAATACTGCACAAAAATCCCCTGTTGTATGGGGGGGGGAGTGTGGAATGTTATGAAAAAAAACAGGAAGTGACGACACCGTACACTCCATGTGAAATACAGCAACACGTCTGGTTATATGTCTGTTAACGCCTGATAAGTGTGGATCAGATCACGAAAATGTACAAAGCTAAATTTTGGCGAAATGCTTTTATACCCGTGGTAATGTATTTCTGTAATAAATCCAGATTTGCGGGGGTGTGTAAGACAGGTTGCTGTTTCTGTAACTTACACCAACGGTACGCAACAGTCCTGCACCTTCGGAATACTTGGAATTATGCATAACAAATATAGAGATAACCCTGATTTATGACCTGTCCCGTGGCAGGTCTTTTTTTATGGCTAAGGCTGTTGCTTTGTTTGGA
>NZ_JBCIVJ010000058.1:0-1361 GCF_039409775.1 Phytobacter palmae
CGCTATAAACATAAGTCAGGGGCACATCATCAGGTTAAACAGATGGTTAAGGGGATGCGAAACGGGATGTTTAGTGTGCTGAACGAGGGTTAAATAATAAAAAGCCGGGAAGAGTTAATATCCTTCCTGGCTTTTTTTATTATTCAAATAATATATCATCAATACATTCTAAAATTTCGTGTGTCGTATCATTTTCATTATGCTTCCCTCTCCATTCCTTTAACTCGTTTAAGCATAAATTAATATTTTGACGCCTAGAATATAAATAAATATCACTCATTGCCAATATTGCATTAAATTTATTATCGTAAGCATTATTATAAATAAAAATTTTCGTTAACACATTCCATAACTCCTTGACTAAATCAGAGTTAACGATCGGTTTTGAAATGTAGGGTGATGAAAACAAATCTCTGACCGAACCAATTAATTCATATAGATTAGAACATTGTGAATCCAATGCGCTTTCTAATTCTTGTATTTTTTCATCAAAAAAACATCAAGATCTAACATTATCAGTTAACTCCGGGAAAACTTGTTGGTTTGTTTATTGGAATGTGAACATCGTGAATTACTGAATGATTATAATATGAACTATTTTCATTGAAGATTCCCCTGGGATGATAATTACCATTAACATCCATACATTTCTTTCCATCCATAATTCTTACGACCCATCCTTGACTAGAATCAGAACCAGGAGGAGCTACAAGATCTATATCATGTATTCGAGCGGTGGTTGTACCTCCACCTGCATTTGTCCATTTATATTCATAAGCATAATCTCCACATGACCAGCCGGAGGAGTTAATTTACGAACCCTCGCATTATTTGGAATAGTGATGAGATCTGAACCATCAGCACGTTTGATCGTACTACCAGATAGCGTACAAGGAGTAAGACCGAGTGGATCTATTCAAGTAAGTGGATTTGGTACGTAAGCGTAAGTATTTAACCCGCCCCTTAACCCTATCGGGTCTTGCTAGGTAAAACTGGCGCTATCCGCGTCGTAATGACGAAATAAATTGTAGTGCAACCCGTTCTCACGTTCCAGGTATTGCCCCTGCATACGCAGGTTCTGCGCATAGCCCGTCTCCTGCGGTATTGAATCGTGCAGCAGCTTACCTCACGCGCTGTTCTGCCCTTCCCAGCGGATATGTCTTTCACGGTCCGTCATCCGTTCTGGCGTACCGTTTGGCTGACAGTGAAACCAGAAAACTTCCAAATACTCTAACGTTTACCCAGCCATTTTTATAGATAAAAAATATACGCTTTTCTTTAGAGAATTATTTTTCGATCGCATAGCCTAATAAGATTATTTTAAACCTGGATGGTTGGCTTTCACCTGCCGCGACAATAAT
>NZ_JBCIVJ010000059.1:0-1333 GCF_039409775.1 Phytobacter palmae
GCTGCACGAGTCGATACCGCAGGAGACGGGCTATGCGCAGAACCTGGGTATGCAGGAGCAATACCTGGATCGTGAGACCGGGTTGCACTACAACTTGTTTCGTTATTACGACCCGGGTAGCGCCAGGTTTACCCAGCAGGATCCGATAGGGCTGCGGGGCGGGTTAAACCTGTATGCTTATGCGCCCAATCCAATATCTTGGATAGATCCCCTTGGTTTAAGTTGTTACTTTAATTCTAAGTCTAATCGCTGGCATGACAGGCAGACAGGTCGTTTTACAAAACGACCAACAGATCCTTCTGAATTAGTACATAATGGCCGAATTGACAAGGCTGATATAGATGCTTGGGCTAGTCAAGGAGGGATTCCAAATACATGGGGGCATGATCCGTTAAAATTCCCCAGTGGTGGTTTTAAATATGATGCTGGTAATTATACTGTTCATGGTCATGGTGCTAATCCATCTGCGTCAGCTAAATTTCCTAATTCTAATGCGGCAAATGGGCCGACAGCGAGCATGAAAAATACTTCAACAGGTGAAGTGTTTAGAACCGATGGAACTTGGGGGACATTCAAATCAGATGCCAATGGTGCTCATATTCCCCTTGATGGCTCACCTTATTGAGATTATTAATATGAATTTGCAAGAAATAAAAAATAAAGTCTTATCTCTTCCTACAATAATGAATTTAGCGGATGAGCTATTAATAATTGACGAGTTGATGACTATTGATGTTAATGATTTGATTGAAAATCAAGATATCTTTAAATCTATTATAGATGCATTAGAATTATCACATATTGATTCTGGGTTTATGGAGTTAACAGAAGAAAATGAGAGTTCATTTATAAACTTCTACAAATGGCTCAATAAAACAAATAATAAATTTAACTTGGGAATAAATGCTAACACTATAGATAGTTTTAGTTTGACTGTTGAAGATGTGAAAAAAATGATGTCATAAGTAATTAAAGCCGGGAGAATTATAAAATCTACCCGGTTCTTTAATTACCTGGCTTTGGTTTAATCCACTAAACAATCACATCCTTAATTTCCTTTACTACCTGTTTACCTGGTAAAGCTGCTCGCGCAGTTCTTGTATTTTGAGAGACGTACATTACAATTGGATACGCTAAATAAATCATATAAAATCTATGAGGTTCTTGTCCCTATCCATGCTGCTGGGTCCGCAATATCCAGGTTTAACCAGCCAGGTAAGGGAACATAGTACGAGCTTTCTAAATCTATTAGTCAGCTTCTTGCAGAAGGTAAGATAAGAGAGATATGAGGTTGAAATGACGAGAGAGTTTTATAATTTTAAACCAAAGAAAA
>NZ_JBCIVJ010000060.1:0-1294 GCF_039409775.1 Phytobacter palmae
CAGACAGTAGCTGTATCTCCAGATAAGAGATAGGCTTGAATATATGTCTAACACTAACACCAATTTTGAGATGACCGGGATCCTGTTAGGGCAAGAAGTCCGTAAACGTAAAACTCCTCAGGAGAAGATCGCCATTATCCAGCAGACGATGGAGCCGGGTATGAATGTCTCCCATGTCGCCCGCCTGCATGGTATCCAGCCCAGCCTGCTGTTTAAGTGGAAGAAGCAATATCAGGAAGGCAGCCTCACCGCCGTTGCGGCTGGAGAGGAAGTCGTTCCTGCTTCTGAGCTTACTGCTGCTCTGAAGCAGGTCCGGGAGCTTCAGCGCCTTCTGGGCAAGAAGACGATGGAAGTTGAGATCCTGAAAGAAGCCGTGGAGTACGGTCAGTCGCGAAAATGGATAGCGCACGCGCCCTTGTTGCCAAAGGACGGGGAATAGCCATGGTCAGCCGGACCATGGGCGTGTCGCGTGCGCAACTGTCACTGCGGATTAACCGTTCTGCCGACTGGCAGGACAGGCGCTGTAACCGGCGTAATGAAGAAGCAGACGCAGAAATACTGTCGGCTATCCTCAACATTATCAGCGATATGCCGAGTTATGGTTATCGACGCGTGTGGGGCATCCTGCGCAAGCAACGTCGCACAGAGGGACAGCCACCTGTGAATGCCAAACGGCTTTACAGGATAATGAGCGAGCATAACCTGTTGTTGTTGCATCACAAACCAGAGCGACCGAAGCGTGAACATAAGGGCAAGATAGCGGTGGCAGAAAGCGATATGCGCTGGTGTTCAGATGGCTTCGAGTTCGGCTGCGACAACGGCGAAAAACTGCGGGTAACGTTCGCGCTGGACTGCTGCGACCGTGAGGCCATAGACTGGGCAGCAAGCACGGGAGGCTATGACAGTTCGACCGTGCAGGATGTGATGCTGAGGTCGGTGGAAAAGCGCTTCGGCGACAGGCTGCCCGACACAGCGGTGCAGTGGCTGACGGACAACGGTTCAGCATATACCGCGCATGAAACGCGGAGGTTCGCCAAAGAGCTGAATCTGGAGCCATGTACAACAGCGGTGAGCAGCCCGCAGAGCAATGGCATGGCCGAACGGTTCGTGAAGACGATGAAGGAAGACTATATCGCGTTCATGCCGAAACCGGATGTGAGAACAGCCCTGCGAAACCTTGCAGCGGCGTTCACGCATTACAATGAAAATCACCCGCATAGTGCGCTGGGATATCACTCTCCGAGAGAATACCGGCGGCAGCGGGCATCGTTAACTTAAGATACAAAAGCTGTCC
>NZ_JBCIVJ010000061.1:0-1057 GCF_039409775.1 Phytobacter palmae
GAGCTCTGCCGTAAGCACGCCATTTCCGACGCCACCTTTTACACCTGGCGTAAGAAGTATGGCGGTATGGAGGTGCCCGAGGTTAAGCGCCTGAAGTCGCTTGAGGAAGAGAACGCCAGACTCAAGAAGCTACTTGCCGAAGCCATGCTGGATAAGGAGGCACTTCAGGTGGCTCTGGGGCGAAAGTACTGACGACAGACCAGAAGCGGGAAGCCGTTGAGTTTATGTGTGATGCGACCGGTCTGTCGCAACGTCGTGCCTGCAGGCTTACAGGTTTGTCCCTGTCGACCTGCCGCTATGAGGCTCAGCGTCCGGCGGCTGATGCGCATTTATCAGGGCGCATCACTGAGCTGGCACTGGAGCGCAGGCGTTTTGGCTACCGACGCATCTGGCAGTTACTGCGCCGTGAAGGCCTTCATGTTAATCACAAGCGCGTGTACCGTCTTTACCACCTTAACGGGCTGGGCGTAAAACGCAGACGACGTCGTAAAGGGCTGGCAACAGAACGTCTGCCGCTGCTCCGCCCGGAGGCGCCCAACCTGACCTGGTCGATGGATTTTGTCATGGACGCGCTGGCCACCGGTCGCAGGATCAAGTGCCTGACCTGCGTGGACGATTTCACGAAGGAGTGTCTGACAATTACCACCGCATTCGGGATTTCAGGCGTTCAGGTCACGCGAATTCTGGACAGCATTGCACTGTTTCGCGGCTATCCGGCGACGATAAGAACTGACCAGGGGCCGGAGTTTACCTGCAGAGCACTTGACCAGTGGGCTTATGAGCATGGGGTGGAGCTGCGGCTTATCCAGCCGGGCAAGCCAACACAGAACGGATTTATTGAAAGTTTTAACGGACGATTCAGGGATGAGTGCCTCAATGAGCACTGGTTCAGCGATATCGTTCACGCGAGGAAAACGATTAATGACTGGCGGCAGGATTATAACGAGTGTCGTCCACATTCATCGCTGAACTACCAGACTCCGGCTGAATTTGCGGCGGGCTGGCGAAACGGGAAATATGAAGAAAAACCAACCGACATTACTAACTGAAGGTTGTA
>NZ_JBCIVJ010000062.1:0-1053 GCF_039409775.1 Phytobacter palmae
TCCGCGTCGGCGTCTGCATCGGCATCCGCGTCGGCATCGGCATCGGCATCCGCGTCGGCATCGGCATCGGCATCGGCATCCGCATCGGAATCAGAATCTGCATCGGCATCGGCGTCTGCGTCTGCATCTGCGTCGGAATCCGCATCGGCATCGGAATCAGCATCTGCATCAGAATCCGCATCGGCGTCGGCATCCGCGTCGGCGTCTGCATCCGCATCTGCATCGGAATCCGCATCCGCATCCGCATCGGCGTCTGCGTCAGAATCTGCATCCGCGTCGGCGTCAGAATCGGCATCGGAATCAGAATCGGCATCCGCATCAGCGTCAGAATCTGCATCAGCATCCGCATCGGCGTCGGCATCGGCATCGGCGTCAGAATCTGCATCGGCGTCAGAATCTGCATCCGCATCGGCGTCGGCATCTGCATCCGCATCTGAATCAGCGTCTGCATCGGCATCGGCATCAGCGTCGGCGTCGGCGTCGGAATCAGAATCGGCATCCGCATCCGCGTCGGCATCGGCATCAGAATCCGCATCTGCATCTGCATCTGCATCTGCATCGGCATCGGCATCGGCGTCAGAATCTGCATCTGCATCTGCATCTGCATCTGCATCAGCGTCGGCATCCGCATCGGCATCGGCGTCAGCATCCGCGTCGGCGTCTGCATCGGCATCGGAATCCGCATCCGCATCCGCATCAGCGTCTGCATCAGAATCGGCATCCGCGTCTGCATCGGCATCGGCGTCAGAATCTGCATCCGCGTCAGAATCGGCATCAGAATCCGCATCCGCATCCGCGTCTGCATCTGCATCTGCATCTGCATCCGCATCCGCATCTGCATCGGAATCAGAATCTGCATCGGCATCCGCATCGGCGTCTGCATCAGAATCTGCATCGGCGTCGGAATCTGCATCGGCATCGGCGTCTGCATCCGCATCGGCATCCGCATCCGCATCTGAATCAGCATCTGCATCAGAATCTGCATCGGCGTCAGAATCTGCATCAGCATCCGCATCCGCATCGGCATCGGCATCGGCATCAGAATCGGCATCC
>NZ_JBCIVJ010000063.1:0-936 GCF_039409775.1 Phytobacter palmae
CCCTCGAAAAGGATTACGCGAAAGTAGAGACCTACGCAAAAGGCGGCGTTCGTTCGCTGGCAAAAGTCACTACCGGGGAATATGACGCGTTCCTGTGGGTGTCAGCACCAGACCGCACGAATAAGTTTCTGGAGTCGGTAAACCAGAAGGGCAGCGGCCTGACGATGATCAGCATGAATGGCTGGAACGTCGACGATAAGTTGCCAAACGGCAAAGCGGTTTATGAGCTGAAAAAGGCGGTCACTGAATCTGGCTGGCTCAGCGATTCAAAAGTGAAAGTGCCGTGTACTAAAACGCTGGTGGTCGCAAACACTGATGCCGGTGATGACATGCTGGAAACCGCATCAACTGTGCTGCTCAAAAACCTGTCCCGCGTGCTGGGCAGCAAATGATTAAGCGCGTTGGCTGGTGGACTCTTTTTATCGTGTCTCTGTTTATTGCCTGGCGGCTGGCTGGCGTACTGATGGATTTTGCTCTGCTGGGCATTTCCATCGTCATGCTGGTGGTCTGCTGGTACCGACCTTATAAAGCTAAAAAATAATACTGCACAAAAATCCCCTGTTGTATGGGGGGAGTGTGGAATGTTATGAAAAAAACAGGAAGTGACGACACCGTACACTACCTGTGAAATACAGCAACACGTCTGGTTATATGTCTGTTAACGCCCGATAAGTGTGGATCAGATCACGAAAATGTACAAAGCTAAATTTTGGCGAAATGCTTTTATACCCGTGGTAATGTATTTCTGTAATAAATCCAGATTTGCGGGGTGTGTAAGACAGGTTGCTGTTTCTGTAACTTACACCAACGGTACGCAACAGTCCTGCACCTTCGGAATACTTGGAATTATGCATAACAAATATAGAGATAACCCTGATTTATGACCTGTCCCGTGGCAGGTCTTTTTTTATGGCTAAGGCTGTTGCTTTGTTTGGA
>NZ_JBCIVJ010000064.1:0-917 GCF_039409775.1 Phytobacter palmae
CAATTTGTTTCGTTATTACGACCCGGATAGCGCCAGGTTTACCCAGCAGGACCCGATAGGGCTGGCGGGGGGATTAAATCTCTACAGTTATGCACCTAATCCTCTAAAATATGCTGATTCACTTGGATTAACTCCATGTGCTGTTAGTAACCAAAAAGCGAATCACTTATTAGATAGTGGTGAAACCAAAGTTACTGTTAGGTCTAGAAGTGACGCTGAACAATTGTTTATGGATAGATATTTAGGTCATAATTATAAAAATATGACAGGTGAGTCAGGCCCCAGCACTAAGAACTTAATGGAATATCTTACTGGAAATAAAACAAAAGCAGGTTCATATCATTGGGATGATATAAAAGATCCTTCTGTAACAAAACCTCCATATAGAGTGTCAGGTCATGGGCCAGGAAATCCTGATGGTGATTTACCACATTTACAAGTTCATCAACATGATGGGAGTGTTATACATATATTTTTCCCGTGGGAGACATAATAATGAACAATCTCAAAGCATTATTAAGTGGAAAGGTTTTGCTCAAAGAAATTAGTCCATTAATGCCTGGATATAGAACATGGGTTGAAATTTCACTGATCGATGAATTAAAACCATCTTATCCTTTTAGATTAGATGAATATGCTATGATAGGACATTCACCTTATGCTAATGAATGTAATAAAGATGAAGCTAAATTTAAACTACGAATATCATCATTTTTAGCTTCTGACATAGATAATGAATACGATCCATCATATGATTATGTTGGAAAATATGAAATTATCGCTTCACTTAATGAGTTAAAAACTAGGTTAAGTACTCTTCATGTAAACTTGGAGCAATTTATAAATTCATCGGAAGATGATGAGTATCCATTATAATAAGACAGAATAAAAAGCCGGGAAGGTTTTAAATCTTCCCG
>NZ_JBCIVJ010000065.1:0-605 GCF_039409775.1 Phytobacter palmae
ATCCATTATTCGTTTAGCGCCTGTACCGATCTATTTTCGCCGCAATTTCGCTCAGGCATTCTATAACGCGAAAATTCAAAGTCAGGCCACACATAGCGCGATTGAAGCTGTGAGTTCCGCACATTATCTGAGCTATTTGCTTCTCCTGCTGATTAATGGATACGATAAAGAACGTGTATTTTCCCCGCAAATTATGCCGTTAGAACCGCGCGTGCTGATCATCAACGCCGGTGAATATAAAGAAAAAAGTCGCGACCAAATTCGCTCCAGCGGTTATGTCATCGATACGCTGGAAGCAGCCATGTGGGCGGTATGGAACACCGATAATTTCCGTGACGCCATCTTGCTGGCGGCGAACCTGGCGGATGATGCCGACAGCGTGGCGGCGACGGCCGGACAACTTGCCGGCGCTTTATATGGCTGGTCGGGGATTCCGCAGGAATGGAAAGAGAAGCTGGTGCAGCATGACCGCATTGCCTCTATGGCCACAGCGTTATTTGACCAGGCGCCGGATGAGGAAATGCCGACGGAATAAATAGTGGCATGACTGAGGTTGATACTAACCTCGGCAGACAGCCATAAACACGGTCTTATATGATGTCCGA